>JAGOSM010000045.1 GCA_018062315.1 Simkaniaceae bacterium
AACGCGACCTACCGGAGGATAAAATGGTAACGCACCCCTGGCAGCTTTATACTCCTAAACTGGTCCAAACCATTCTCTACCCTAAACATAATGGGACCCTAGAACCCCGTTTGGGGATGAGGCTACTTATTGGAGAAGAGGGGAGTAGGGCTTTAGGAAATTACATCTCTCTTCATCTTTTAGTAGATGAGGAAGAGGGGATGATCGCAGATGCTGCATTTAAAGTGCTTGGAGAAACGGCTCTTGTAGGGGCAGCAGACTTACTGTGTGACCTTGTCATTGGGAAGACGTATACGCAAGCTATTCGAGTGACTGCCGATATGATTGATCAAAAGGTAGGAGGGGGTTTCCCAGAGGAAACATATCCCCATATTAATTTAGCTTTATCGGCTTTAGAAGATGCTTGTGCTCAAGCAAGCGATATCCCTGTTTCTATTACAACCCCTCTTTCACATGAAATTTTAGAGTCAGGCAATTACCCCGACTGGCTGAGTATGTCAGTAGGAGAAAGATTATCTTTGATACAGGCGGTCATTGATCAGGAAGTACGTCCTTATATTGAGCTTGATGAGGGGGGTATTACATTAATTGCTCTTGAGGAACTTACTCTCAAAATTGCCTATCAAGGGAGTTGTACAACCTGTCCGTCTTCCTTTGGTTCAACGCTCCATTCTATTGAACATATTTTGCGTATGAAGGTACACCCTACTTTATCGGTAGTTCCGATAATAGAGTTGCCGTAATCAGTTCAATGAGGGGAGGGAGTTCGTGGTATTTCCCTGTTTCAATGAGAAGTGAAGTCACAGGCTGGTCGATCCCTTGAAGTGCTTCTTTAGGGATATTGATGTTGAGCCCTATTCCGATGATAATTTTATGATCGACAATTTCGGTTAAAATCCCCCCTATTTTTTGGCCAGCCACAAGCAGATCATTAGGCCATTTGAGATCGACGATCATTCCGTAAGAAGAGAGGATTTTCTTGACAAGGCGCGCTGCATCAAGACTCATTTCCCGAGGAGGAAGAACATCCTTAGGCCAAGGGAAAAAAAGGGTCATATAAATACCTCCTGGAGGAGAAATCCACGGTCTATGAAATTGTCCTCTTCCCCCTCTTTGCTCTGTAGCAATGATACACCCTATTTCAGGTAACGTAGAGAGGTGTGTTTTTACATAATCACTTGTGGACTCGAGAGAGGAGAATTTTTCTATAAACATCGATGTAGAGGATATAATTGATAAGAGATAGAATTCAAGCATATGATGATGATTTTAAGGCGGATTGATTTACGTACCTTGCCCATTTTATTGGGGCTTATGGCCATTAGCCTCATTGTCATTAGTTCGATGACGGCAGGGGAAGGGGCTTTAATTACAAGAGAGGTTATTTCTCAATTTCAGTTTTTTTGCTTAGGATTAATTGTTTATTTTATAGCAGCATCTGTTGATTATAGAAAAATTAGAGACTATACATGGGTGTTATACGGAATTACTTTGTTATTATTGCTCGGTCTTTTTTTGACTCCGACAATTAATGGGTGTCATAGGTGGTACCGTCTTCCTCTTTTGCCATTTGCGATCCAGCCTTCAGAAATTGCTAAGCTGGTTGTTGTAATTGCCCTTGCAAAACTGATCGATGAAAGGGCTCCCCTTTGGTTGATGGTGGGGGTGGTATTTATCCCTTTTGCTTTAATTTATAAGCAGCCAGATCTTGGATCGGCCTTGATTTTATTTCCGATGACGCTCGCGATGTTTTACTTTGGAAAAGTAAGTAGACGAGTCGTTAAAATCATGGGTTTTTCAGCATTAACCGCTTTAATGTTGGTCGTAATGATTTTTTTAGGGATCATTGATCATGAAAAAATTCGCCCTTATGTGAAAGGAGTTTTAAAAGAATATCAGTATGAAAGGTTAAATCCGAATACCTATCATCAAACAGCGGCCCAAATCGCTATTGCTCTTGGAGGAATTTCAGGAAGTGGCTATCATAAGAGTGAGTATTCTAGTCATCGATGGCTTCCCTATGCGCATACCGATTCAGTCTTTCCTGCGTACGTTGAAGAATTTGGTCTTTTAGGGGCATATCTACTGATTGGGTTATATTTTGGTTTAATTTATTGTAGTTTTCAGGTAGTAGCTGTAGCTAAGGACCCATATGGTCGGGCCCTTGCCGCGGGGCTTAGTGTATACTTAGCGGTACATGTGATTATAAACATGGGGATGATGTGTGGGCTGCTCCCTATTACGGGAGTGCCTTTGTTACTTGTCACATCTGGAGGCTCGTCAGTGTTGTCCAGTATGGCGGGATTAGGCGCGCTGCAGAGCATCTATACAAGAAGGTTTATGTTTTGATGCACTCATTTATTTTTAAGCCGGGCGAGTGGCTCGGAGAAGGAAAGATCACCCTTAATATGATGGAAGAAGAGATGCCATTTTATACAAAATGGAAAGTCCCTTCTGTGGATGGGGGAGGTCTTTTAGAATGTACACAAGAGATTCAAATTGCAGGGCTCTCGGAGCTCATGTTAAATGAATTTTCTTTATACGATATAGGGACGGGAGGGTTTGTCATTGAATTGCAAAATCAGTCTCTCGGCAAGGTGGTTGGATCAGGCCTTGTAGGGCCAGATACAATAGCATGGGAATTTCGGTTGAATCATCTTGGATTTGAAGGATTTGAGTTCTATCAAAAAATTGATGAGAATAACTATAAAGTGCACGCAGAGTATGCGACGACGGATGAATTTCGAACGATTATTCATGGGAAAATATGGCTAAGTATGTCCTCCTCCTCATCCTCTTCCTAACAGCCTGTCAGTCAAAAATGATGACGGGTGAAGATTATGCAATGGTTCAGATTGGGGAGCCCATTGAACAAGTGACCGCGGTGTATGGTCGTCCCTATACGATTCACTCAAGAGATCAGGAATCTGAGGTGTATGAGTACGGGGAAAAAATCATCATGGGTACAACTATCATTAGTCAGAAAAGATATTATCTGATTGTGAAAGATGGAAGAATCGTAGGGAAGTATTCCAAAATTACGAATCCTTCGCCGATCCAATCCATTTATGCTAACGATCCTTATCCCAACTATTAAAAAGTTCTTAAATTAACAAAATATGGAGATATAGGAGTATGCATTGTTGTCATCGAATTCCAGGCGATATCATGTGGAGTATTGCCATTGGAGCGGCACTAGGGGCGACAACGGCTATTGAGATGGCCGTAAAAAAAGTAAACGCTTTGCCTAATCAAAATGATATTGCAAATCATCTCCCAGAAAAAATCACGAGGAGCGTAGCTCTATTGCCAGCAGGGATACTTGCAGGAGCCTTACTTGGCGGTGGCTTTGCAGCGGTCGTGAAAGTGATCGAGTGTGTAGCAGGGAGGATCTTTTGTCCTCGTAGACGAGGGGTTAGAGAGACCGAATAGCCTTTAGTTAAGGTGCGCCTTAAAGCGCACCGGTTACGCATCCTCTTACTCACAAGTTTTTTGACAGAAAACGTTGTTTCTGCAGTCATCTTTTATCTTGCAGGGTGGTGGTGAATAGATAGAATAATTGAAGCATGGACCCTAATGAGGGTCTCGGTGAGCTCGGTGTTCTCGGTGGTAATTTTTATCACATATATGGATGAGAAACCTATGCTAACCATCTTTCTGCAATGATCGTATTCCCTTTCCCAGCGTCTCGAAAAATAACTACCGAGCTCACCGAGACTCTGATTTAACCCCCTACTTAATTTTTTTTATATTTTTAAGCATTTCATAAAGAAGGGAGATTTGCACGCGTAAGGTGAGTAAATAACTCAAACTGCTATTGGGTCCATTATAGTAAAAATATCAAAAAATCCTAAAATGGATTGCTCATCCATAAACTACCCAATTTAGATCAAGAGCTGTTGTGGGTAAGAGGATGCGCATACGGGAGCGGTTACGGTTTACGGATTGGGGAATAAAAACAAGGGCCGCTATGGGCCCCTGTTTGGGATAAAATGCTTAAGACGCTTTGAGTTTAATATCGACCCCTGCAGCGACAGGGAGAACTTTGAGTTTGTCGATTGTATCCAAAGTAGGATTGAGGATCTCAAGGAGACGAATATGGGTTCTCATCTCAAACTGCTCACGTGATTTTTTATCAACATGAGGAGAGCGGAGAACTGTATAAATCTCTCGTCTTGTAGGCAAAGGAATAGGGCCGACAACGCGGGCTCCTGTACGTTTTGCCGTTTCAACAATGTCCGCGGTTGCACGATCCAAAATTCTTTGATCGTACCCTTTAAGGCGGATCCGAATGATTTTTCTATTGGGTTGCTTTGCAGTGCTCATTAACGAACCTTACCTTTAATAATTTCTTCTTGGACTTTTGCAGGGACTCTTTCAAAATGGCTAGGTTCCATCACATAACTCGCTCTTCCTGAACTGAGAGAACGGAGTGTAGTAGAATAGCCAAACATCTCTGAAAGAGGAACTTCCGCTTCGACCATCGCGCGGCCCCTTTCGCTTGTTTGATTCATGATCTTGCCGCGGCGTCTGTTGATATCACCCATAATATCTCCTAAGAAATCTTCTGGGGTTGTCACAACAACCTTCATGATCGGTTCGAGAATGATAGGCTGAGCTTTTCTCGCAGCATCTTTGATTGCCATGGAAGCGCAAATCTTAAAGGCCATCTCACTCGAGTCTACTTCATGGTAAGATCCGTATACAATCGCCACTTTAACGTCGACGAGGTTATATCCGGCAAGAACACCCGTGGCTAGTCCTTCTTCAGTTCCTTTGATACAAGGAGAAATGTATTCTTTAGGAATGCTACCGCCAACAATCTTGCTGACAACTTCATTTCCTTTTCCTTGCTCATTGGGTTCAATTTCAATACAGACGTGTGCGTATTGACCGCGACCGCCTGACTGTTTGACATATTTTGTTTCTGCTTTCGAGGGTGTCGTAATAGTTTCTTTGTAAGAAACTTGAGGAGCCCCGACGTTAGCTTCCACTTTAAATTCACGGAACATACGGTCCCGAAGAATCTCTAGGTGGAGCTCTCCCATTCCTGCAATGATCGTTTGTCCCGTCTCTTCATTAGTAGAGATGCGGAATGTTGGATCTTCTTCAGAAAGAGATTTGAGGGCTTCAGAAAGTTTTTCCCGGTCCCCTTTTGTTTTAGGCTCAATCGCCATTGAAATCACAGGTTCTGGGAAGTCAATTTTTTCGAGGAGGTAGTTGCTTGATTCAGCACAGAGAGTATCCCCTGTACTTGTATATTTCAAGCCGATCACAGCTGCGATATCACCTGTAAAGAAGTCATCCCGATCTTTTCTGATGTTGGCATGCATCTCAACAAGGCGAGAAACTCTCTCTTTTTTACCTTTTGTCGTATTTGTTAAAGACATCCCTTTTTCGAGGACCCCAGAATAGATCCGGACAAAAGTAAGTCTTCCAACATAAGGGTCAGTAATAATTTTAAAGGCAAGAGCTGTTAAAGGACTTTCGTCTTTAGGCTCAAGCATCACTACAGAATCATCGTCTAAATTGATCCCTTTAATAGATCCACGATCTACTGGAGAGGGGAGCCATTTGATAACGGCATCAAGAAGAGGTTGGATTCCTTTGTTTTTAAAGGCAGTTCCGCAGAGCACAGGAGTGATTTTATTTGCGCAAACTCCCTTACGGATAGCGGCATGAATCTCAGCTTCAGTGAGTGTCTCTGGAGCTTCTAGAACTTTTGTCATGAAAGAATCATTATCGTCATCAATTGTCGCCAATTCTTCAAGTAAGGTAGCTCTTAGAGCTTCACATTTTTCTTTGAGATCAGCGGGGATTTCTGCAACAGTATACTCTGCTCCCAAAGTTTCATCTTTAAAGAGATAGGCTTTCATTGCCACGAGGTCAACCATTCCGGAGAAATCATTTTCTGCGCCGACAGGGCATTGAACAGCAACGGCATTGGCGCGTAACTTTTCTTTCATGCTGTCGATGCAGTAGAAGTAGTCTCCGCCGACTCGGTCCATTTTATTAATGAAGGCGATGCGGGGCACTCCGTATCGTTCAGCTTGGTGCCAAACGGTTTCTGATTGAGGTTGAACTCCATCAACGGCGCTAAATACAGCGACGGCTCCATCGAGGACCCGAAGAGAACGCTCCACTTCAACTGTAAAGTCAACGTGTCCAGGGGTGTCAATGATATTCACTTTGCACTTTAGCCAGTAGACAGTAGTTGCGGCTGAAGTGATGGTAATCCCTCGTTCCTGTTCCTGCTCCATATAGTCCATGGTTGCAGCTCCCTCGTGAACTTCTCCCATTTTGTGGGATCTTCCTGAGTAGTAAAGGATACGTTCAGTAACGGTGGTTTTTCCAGCGTCAATGTGGGCCATAATACCAATGTTACGTACATTGGTGAGTAGGTCAGTGGTAGGTCTTTCTTTTGCCATGTCTCTATATTACCATTTAAAGTGAGCAAAGGCTTTATTAGCTTCAGCCATGCGGTGAGTGTCATCTTTTTTCTTAATGGTAGACCCTTGATTGTGGAAACAATCAGTGAGTTCCATAGAGAGGCCATCTTCCATATTGCGGCCGGCTTTCTCACGTGCGTGAGTAATAATCCACTTCATAGCCATCGAATAACGGCGGCCAGCGGGGATTTCGACAGGGATTTGATAGGTAGCCCCACCGATACGGCGAGATTTAACTTCGAGGGTGGGCATGGCTCTTTCGAGAGCTTCTTCAAAAGCAGCAAGAGTATCTTCTCTGCCAATTTTTTTAGAAAATTTCTCGAGGGCCTGGTATACAATACCTCTAGCAATTGATTTTCTACCATCCATCATCACTTTGTTGATGAAGCGTGTAATAACTACGCTATTGAAAATGGGGTCTGGGGTAATTTTGCGCTTAGTAGCTCTGCGTCTTCTTGACATGGACTATTTCCTTGGTTTACTTAGGCTTCTTAGCCCCGTATTTCGAGCGGGATTGTTTACGATCTTTAACAGCCGCGCAGTCAAGAGCTCCGCGAACAACGTGGTAGCGGACTCCAGGTAAATCTTTAACTCGGCCTCCGCGGACAAGGACGATACTGTGTTCTTGTAAATTGTGGCCTTCTCCTCCGATATAAGCGATCACTTCCTGTCCGTTAGAAAGGCGAACCCAAGCTACTTTTCGAAGAGCTGAGTTAGGTTTCTTAGGAGTTTTCGTTTTAACTTGGAGGCACACCCCTCTTCTTTGGGGGCAGCGGACGAGGGCTGGCGATTTGTTGCGCTTGACTTTTGAACGACGGGGTTGCCGTACAAGCTGATTCATCGTTGGCATCTAGTTCCTATAAGTTTTCTCAATAATGGGGAAGTATATCTGATTTCACGGATTATTTGCAATTTATGTTTCGAATTGTATAGTGACCTTTAGGGGGGGGTATGGTTCTTATGAGGATGTTCATTATTTTAGTACTCGGGTGGGCGTTCCAGATATGGGGCATAGAAAAACAGCTGGTCCGAACAGATGTGCGAATGACGATGCGAGAAATGTTTTCATATCATGTTGAAAACAAAGAACTTAGCCCTGAAATCGTGAGGCGCACTTTAAAAATATACATTGAACAATTTGATTCCCAAAAATTGTATTTGACGCAGGAAGAGGTAAATGCTTATTTAAATCCTTCTTATGCATTGATTAGTCGCATTATCGATTGTTATTTTTCTGATGATATTTCAGTTTTTGAGACGATAAATCAAATATTTACTAGTGCCATCCATCGCAGTCGTCAATATCGAGAGGGGATGCTCTCTCGTCTTGCTGAGGGGGGGCAGCCTATGCCCGCTCCAGATCTTCAGAAATATGCAGAAACTCCAGCGCAGTTAGAGGCGAGGATGGAGCAGTATCTGGCCTCTAGATTAAAGCCCAACATGGATGTTAAGAAAAAGCAGGCCGCTTTTATTATGTGGCAGAGGCGGGTTGAGCGGTTTGAAAAAGGATATCTAGGGGGAGATGTGCATCATATAACGATGCATGCGCTTAAGGCAATGGCAAAGAGTTTAGATGCTCACACAGGGTATTATTCTCCTCAGGAAGCTGCGGAAATTCGCTCAAGTCTTCAGAAAGAATTTGAAGGAGTTGGGGTAGTTTTTCGAGAAGAAATAGACGGGGTTTATGTTGGAGGAGTGGTTCAAGGGTCTCCAGCAGAGAGGTCGTCCGTGATTGAGGCGGGGGATCTTTTAATAGCTATTGATGAATATGAAGTGACCGCACTGCCATATGATGAGGTTTTAGATCGATTAAAGGGGAAGGTGGGGTCGACGGTTAAGTTGAAATTTCAACGGGGAGAAAAGGTAATCATCGTTGATTTAAAAAGGGAAAAAATTGCGTTAAATGATGAAAGATTGACTGTTTCTTTTGACCGAGTTGCGGGTGGAGTGATTGGGAAGTTGAGCATTCCTGCTTTTTATGATAATGGACGGAATATTTCTCTTGATAATGATCTCAGGGAGGCTCTCAGGTTTCTTGAAAAAAATGGACCTATCCGAGGTTTGATTTTAGATTTAAGGGAAAATACGGGGGGATTTTTGACTCAGGCAGTCAAAGTTGCCGGGATGTTTATTCCTAATGGGCTGATTGTCATTTCGAAATATTCGAATGGGGAAACGCGGTATACACGAGATATTGATGGGCGCAAAACGTATGAAGGGCCTCTTCTTGTTTTAACCTCTAAATTATCAGCATCAGCTTCAGAAATTGTTGCTGGGGCGCTACAGGATTATGGCGCCGCCTTAATTATTGGAGATAGTCGGACTTTTGGGAAGGGGTCAATGCAATATCAGACAATTACCGATGATAAAGCAAAGGCTTTTTATAAGGTGACGGTTGGGAGATATTATACGGCATCTGGGAGGTCTCCCCAAATTGAAGGGGTTAAGGCAGACATTGTGATTCCTTCAGAAATTGCCAATGTCAATATTGGAGAGAGGTTTCTGAAATACCCTTTATCTGGAGATCAGCTCGATCAGGTAACTCCAGGAGGGCAAGGAGGATTTCGCTCTTTTGAAAATCCAGTCCCCTACCTAAAAATGAGGGAGAGCCCTTATCGGAAGATGCTTGGGAAGCTTATCAAAAATAGCCAGGAAAGGCTCTCTAAAGATCCTGACTTCCAGATTTTTCTTCAATCCATCGAAGGGAAAGCTTCTTCTCCCAAAAGAGGGGAAAATTGGGGAGTGGCTGATCTGCAGCTGAAAGAGGCGGTAAAGATCATCCAGGATATGCTATTTCTTGCCAATAATCCTTAAACGAAGTAAGATTTTCTTCAGTTTATCGACACACATGGCTAGGTAGCTCAGTCGGTAGAGCAGAGGACTGAAAATCCTTGTGTCGCCGGTTCGATTCCGGCTCTGGCCACCATTTTCTAAAGCCTTTGCGCAGTTGAACTGAATCAGCAGGAGTTCCCACTGGCGTCGTTTTCCCCTGTAATTAAATAGTTTTTTTCGTAAACTTTTATCCGATTAAAAGTCGCTAGAAGGATTTGACAACCGTTGAATGAAATAGGGAATCTGCGCTAACCAGGCAGCTCTTTCAAAATATTTGATCATTTCCTTATTATTAGAATCTTCTACAAAGACAATGTGTTTTGATGGATTTAAATCTTTGGCTTTTTTTAAAGCATAGATAAAAAGTTCTTTGCCTATCCCGGTAGGAAAAGTATAGAGCACATTGAGTTTAAGGAAAGTATTTTCCTCTTCGAAAAGAATAAAACCCTGAGGAATAACATTGCGCAAAATGACGAACCCTTTTGTGTTTTTAGAACTGACTTGTTGCTTGATTTTTTCTATGCTTTTATAGAGACTAGCACGAGGGTTTTCTTGAATGAACTTATTCAATCGATCTCTTTCATACTCATCTAGTGTCTGAATTGTATATAAAAAGTTAGAAACAGGTCGATCTTCAAAGATGTCTACAGGAATTGTTAGTTCTTTGGGAATAGAACGAGAAATATAGTCAAAAGGATAGTTAGGGTAATTACTATCATCTGCAAAGGCAGAATTAATGGAATTGCCTATTCGATCAAATTCCAAAACAGAAAATTCAAGGCGTAAAAAAGTTCTATGGACATCGACATTGGTCGTGGTAGGAGTATGCACAGAATAAGCATTCATCAAGTTAATGTCATAGGCGGCAGGAGTAATTGTTTGGTACTCATCTGCAAGGGCTCTAAAAATCACAAAGAAATTGTGCTTTTTTAGATCGTATTTGGACATATCGAAGGGGTGTACATAAAATAACGTAGGAATAGCATTAGTGACCATATATGCATGATCGATAACAGTTTGAGGATCCTCTCGATCTCTTGGTATCCCGTCGACATGGGGTCCTGGTACACGTTGATAAGATTGTCTCGGCACAAATGTTTGATCAACGGTTAAATAAGCGTAGTATTCTTGATAGTGAGGATTAGCAGAATACTCATGATCTAAGATTTTTTGAAGCGCTTCGCTAAATTGTTCATATTCTACAGGAATGCGCAGTTGGCTATTTGGAAATTTAATTGGTAAGTGTATGCAGCGGGGTGCCCCTTCTACATCAAATAGAGCACGATTTTCTATGGTTTCAATATGTACAGGGGTACGAGGTCTTAAAAATTTTGAGACATCCCAAATAGTGTGAATATCTTGAACAACAAGTTCATTTTGCGTATGTAATTCAATGCATTTAGGGCTCAAAGAAAACCATTGTCCAGAAAAAGTGGGGGTAAAAGGGCAATTGCTACTATAAGTTTTTAGAAGTTCATCTATGTCTTGAGTTGTCGAATGTTCCGCTGCTTGAAGGCAGCCAATGAAAAAACAAGAGCAAACGAATAGCTTCAACCAACAACACATATGATTACTCGATGGGGTTTGAAAGGCGGTTGGAACTGTTAACATGAGCATATTTCGTACAATCGAGAGTTTTGGCATGTATGTCATAAATAGGCTCCCTTCGTTGCACGCATATTTTTTCACTGCTACTTGGAGAAAGTCAATATTTTTCCGCACTTTTTCCGCAACTGATCCGAGAAAAACAGCAATGCTTCCATGATCTCTTCTATTTTCTATAGAATTGGAAGTACCACAATAGCATCAGATACTCGACGGACAGTATTTTTCCCAGATCCTTCATCTTCATCCCAATCGGATCATTAAGTCGGAAAGTTCGTAGAGTGTCATCCCATCAAAAAGATTTGTCTTATCAACAACGACAAACATCCAATGCCCATTAGGGAGGATACCTATGGCTGTTCTTGCATGCCGATGAGATAAGAAAGTTGGGATAGTCTGTTCAGATTCAAGGTCGATAA
>JAGOSM010000001.1:0-118976 GCA_018062315.1 Simkaniaceae bacterium
ATCCCCTGCTGCTCAACAAGAGTTGCCCAAGCCCCTATGGCTGCCATGTTAACCGCCTCGTCTGCAGGAGTACACGGATACATTCCCTTTACTATATGTAATAAGGCCTGTGCTGCCTGACTATTCGGATTTTGCTCCAATGCCCACTCTTCTGCATAATTGTAAACATTTCTCGTATCAAGTGGAGGGGTACTTGGTAACCAAGAAGGAGTAGGATCATTAAATCCATGATTTATTAAAGGACCTTGAATTGATGACATGAATTCCTCCTTAGAAACTTATAAAGAACTTACCAAATTTCCTATGATGTTCTGTAAAATAATAGAACACTGTTTTAACAACCCCTGAATAGATGGATCAGCCATTGCATTGGCAACTGACTCTCCAGACAAGGGGGCTTGACCCAATAATTTAGCCATTTGTGCCATAATTCCATTATCACTGGAATTCGATGAAAGGCCATTGCCGCCTATATCCTGTAATACTGTACTTAAGTCTGCAACGTTCGTCACTGGGGTAATATTATTAACTCCACAGTTTGTATCAAAGATGGTAAGAGCATCTCCTCCCATGCTTTTTAATTCTGCATAAAATCCATTCAGATTTAATCCACCTGCAACCTTGCTACTATCTATATCTCCCTGGGAGATTAAAGTGGCATACATCTGTAGATACTGAATTGGCATTTTTGCATTCATTGCATAGGTGAAATTCCCTATCATCTGATTGTATAATTTATATACATCACTCCCTGCTGACAGTTGTTTTAGCTCATTACTGAGATTCTGAATAATTACAGTGTAGGGGTTTGATGCAGGAACTGGAGTCCCCGCCATATTACATATAACAGTCGCCACTCCTGAAGAGAGTTGTTGCAGCAAACTCTGAATCGATGAGTCTGCCATTGCATTGACAACTGATTCCCCAGAAAGAGGAGCTTGCCCCAATAATTTAGCCATTTGTGCCATAATTCCATTATCACTGGAATTCGATGAAAGGCCATTGCCGCCTATATCCTGTAATACTGTACTTAAGTCTGCAACGTTCGTCACTGGGGTAATATTATTAACTCCACAGTTTGTATCAAAGATGGTAAGAGCATCTCCTCCCATGCTTTTTAATTCTGCATAAAATCCATTCAGATTTAATCCACCTGCAACCTTGCTACTATCTATATCTCCCTGGGAGATTAAAGTGGCATACATCTGTAGATACTGAATTGGCATTTTTGCATTCATTGCATAGGTGAAATCCCCTATCATCTGATTATATAATTTATATACATCACTCCCTGCGGCAAGCTTTGCCATTTCATCTTCAAGATTTGCTATAATAGTTTCATAAGGACTAGGAGTAGGACCTGTCCCCATGTCTTCGATGAGGGTGCCAAGAGTTCCTCCATTGGGGGTGGTTGTGTCGCCCACCGCTTCCCATTCGAAAAAACCTTTGACCCCTGAGAGCACACTGTCTCCCTTAATCGCATTCGCAAAATTCTGTACCGTCTCAGGAGGCCAAGCATAGATCATCATCCCTGTCGACTGATTATAATACCACGTCTCAGGAGGATTCCGATTATCCTGAATCTTACTCCAACCAGGATTAAGATGATCCCAACTCCCAATCTCATTCATAATGTCATTGTTGCGCATCTGCCCCATCCCATCCTGCGCTGTAGGCTGTGTACACCAATAAGATCCCTTCAACGTTCCCCCATCCAAACTCGCCTCAATCTCTGCCATACTCATCCCAGGAGCACAATTGTAGGCAAGCCCATACGCAGGCACCCCTACCATCATCCGATTTGCCGGAATGCCAATTTTTTTCAAATAACTCAAAGACGTTTGAACATCTGCATTCGGCTCAACAGTCACATTCCCCTGCCCATCCGCCGTTTGCCCCATCCCATAATCAAAACACATCGGCTGAAATGTAATACTCGTATTGTTAATTAAATCCTGTAAATCATAAAACTGCTGATTCGTGCTAGAAGGAGAAATAGGCATCTCAAGAGGAATACCATGTGGCTTTAATGCCGTTTCAAGATTTTTCAAAAACCCTGTATAAAGACTAGGATCTGGAGGATAATGATCCCCAGGATGCAAAAAATCCCCATAATTCTCATAATCCATAATCACACGGCTATACCCATACTGCACCGCTGAATTCACAATATTCGTAATAAATGTTTGCCTTGCCTGTGCCCCTGTTAACCCATTCGTAAATGGAACCACACTGTTATCCGGCGTCGTCATCACATAGTAAAGACCGTTTGTTTGTCCATCATGCCACCATGAAGGAATCGTCCCCCCAGGAGGATTCGCTGCAGATCCAGGCCACCCACCCTGAGAAGCATTCCAACCACCAATCGCAAGCCCCCCACCCTGAGTATCTGAACTCGGAGGAATCGCATACGCATTATCCCAAGTCCCATCCGCATTCGGTACACAAAAAGCATGGTTCCCCTGAGAACCCGAAGGCAAAGTAGGATTGTCATTCCCACCACTCCAATTATCGACATAAGCTTCATACGAATAATCTCCGCTACCTTGAACTGCCATAATTAAGCCCCCTCATTTTAATTAATTTTCTACAAAAAAACAATAACATGTCAATTAAATATTTTATTAAACATTAAAACTAATTTAGTTGCTATTTTTTGTGATTAACAGTATCTTTATGGCCATAGGTGTACTAAGGAGAAAAATATGGCAGAAATAATTACCCCCATCCATCGAAATGAATCAATAGACGGCCTTATGAGTCCTGGCGACTTGCAATTTCTCTCCCTCCTCCAAGATCTAAATCACAAACAAGAGATCGATTATGAAAGAGACATACGCCCCCTCTTCGCAACCTTTCCTCCCACTCTTATGGAGCTCAATAATCACCACTTCGATCAATTTGAATCGGCGCTAAGAGCTTCAAACTCCTTTCCCCCTTTAATTGCTGAAGAACTCTCTAAATTAAGAGAAACTCTTCTCCCTACAGAAACACGAACAACTCCTGACCTCCATGCCGCTCTAGAAGCCTGCCACTTAGGGTCTATTTACGATAACCACCATAAAAAGAAAGTGGAAGATCACTATCAGGCAACTCAAAATAACCATGCAAACATCCTCGCCCTCAGCCGCTGTGTTGCTGCACTAGAAAAAGCTAAACTCTCCCAAGAAGGGGATCACCTTGACCTCACTGAAATTCGCCCCATGCTCGAAGAAGGAAGCCGTATTTACGCTAAACTTACTGAAGGCACTGCCCTCTTAGATTGTTTGGATCTTCCAGAAGATATGACGAAAGTCTCTAAAGATCAAGCAGATGACCTCCTCAGAAAACTGGGCGAAGGTAAAATTTTAGAGCAAGGCAAGGGCCCCCAAATTCTCACACTCATGCGTAAAGAAGTTGAATTAATGCTCATCGTCTTCCAAGCTCTTCAAAAAATCTTAGAGATGGATTCAAAATTCAAACAGCGCGTCTCTGAAAAGATGTCGAGAGGAACTTAGATGACAAAAGAGGATCTTCACTCTTTTTTAACTACTTTTGGAGAGCAAAAACCGTCCAAAAATTCAAAAGAGCAGGTTACCCTCGCCTATACCCTCTATGCTGCCTCCAATTATACAGATAGCGAAACCCTCTTCAAATCACTCACCCAAGAACTCCCTCTATCTAGAAGAAACTGGTTTGGCCTCGCCTCCTCTCTGATGATGCAAAAAAAATATGAAGATGCTCTCATGCCTTGGGCTATGACTGCCCTCCTCTCTGATGAAGACCCAATGCCCCATTTTCATGCTGCAGAATGCCTTTTCTCACTCGGACAAAAAGAAGAAGCCCAAAAAGCCCTTCTCCTTGCCAAAGAAAGAGCTCCCTATGATGAATCCTTACTTAAAAACATCCATCATTTAATGGAAAGGTGCTCAGCATGACACTCCCTATTGATGAATTAAGAATAGAAGCCCCCTCCCCCATCGCCCTAGAAACGCACCCATCTCCTCCCCCCCCGCCCGATTATATTCCCATTAAGCCTAAACTCCCCCTCGAATCTCTCTTTGCAAATATGGCAGATAGCGCCGACGCACTCGCCTCTGAGGAAATGAAACGGAATATTGATCGAATTATGGCCCAAAGTAGCTATAATTCAAAAAAACAGGCTGAAATTCTCAAAGCAGAACAAGAAACAGCAACTCACACCTCCCACCAATCTATTTGGAAAATGCTCGGGAATCTCGCCATCTGCCTCTCTGCCGCCGCCTCTATCGTCATTGGAATTATGACAGGAGGTGTACCTGGAATCCTTCTTGCCGCTGCAGGGGTCACCAGTGTCGTCAGTTTGACCCTATCTAATCTCGGAGTCAGCCCTATGATCACAGGCACCCTCGCCCTTGTTGCAGCAGGTGCTGGCGTTGCAGGAACAGCTCTAAATTTCGCAGTTGCTGCAGGACAAATTGCAACAACCGTAGCTGGCGTTCTCAATGCAGCTCTTGCCATCACTCAGGCGGCCCTCTCTCTGACAAAAGGATGGACAGAAGCAAATCTAGCTTGGCTAAGAGCTAAAATGGAAGAACTGAGCTTCGGAATCACGGGCGGGCAAATTAAAATGGGTGAAATCAACCAGGAATCATCCGATGCCGTAGAAACAGCTCTCGACCGAGCTAAAAAAGCAGCCGAGCTCATGAGCAAACATCAAGAAATTAAACAACAAATCCTCATAAGAGTCTAAGGAAGTAAATATTATGTGCACTATTACAGACACTAACCCCCTTTCATCAAGCAACCTAATAATGCCAGCAGATCTTTCAGATACTCAAGGCATGGAAAATTACCTTACCAATCTAGATAGAGCTCTTAAACATACTGTGCACTCTGATCGGCTCAACACCATCTATGAAACATGCATCCGAGATGCTTTCCCAGGTATGCCTCTTCGCCTTGCAGACTTCACTCGCAGCGATGCTGACCAAATTAACTTCGCTCCTGCAAACGAAGAATGGAAACCTCTCATCGCATCTATCAAAGACTCCCTTATATCAACAGGAGCTCGCCTTAAACGAGCAGAACTCAGCGGAAGCTGCCTCGACATCTATTCTTCCATGGTCGTTCTCTTAAATAGCCAGCTTCTTGAACTCGAAGTACTCGAAAGCCGCAGTAAAAAAGGGATGGAAGAAACAGCATTTAAAGCGATGCAGGGCTCTGTTCAAGTCACCAAAACCATGGCATGGACCCATTTAATTACAGGGGGAGCTGGAGCGGCTTTAGGACTCGGCAGCGCCGTTATTCCTAACCAGAACTGGCAACAAGCTCTTCGTGCAGCAGCTCAAAATGCCCCTACTGCAGGACAGTTCTTTACTACCAAGCAACAAGCAGACCTCACCCTCTCTCAACATGAGCAACAAGTTGCCACAGAAAAATGGCGTTCTAAACAAGAGCAAGTCAAACAGATGAGAGAAGAAGTTCGCAGATCTCTAGAACAACTCATCCAAAAAATCGGAGAGATTTTCCAGAAGTTGCATAATTAACCTGCAGTCCATAGCGTTGCAACACGGTCCCAATAGGGGGTACGCTTTTCTAGCGAACTAAGTATCATTTCAATCATCTTAGGCCCCCATTCTACACTCCTAAATGCAGAAAGAAATGGGGGCATATTCCCAAAATCAATAAGAAGAGAAAAAAGCTCTTTGCTTTTTCGATAATCTAAAGACACCGCATAGAAGTGGCCCAAAAATTGTTCCGAACAATTTTCTAAAAAAATCCCCCCCAACCAAAATCTTATATACCTCGGCAAAGCTGGGAGATATTGGCAAAAAGCATCACAACAAATGAACTCACACCCAAAAGCTTTGATCCATGCTGGATTTAACTCACTCCCCTTATTTAGGACTTCCCATATAGCATGGTAGAAAAAAAACGCATCAGGAGATACATCTAATGCACCTCTTCTTTCCATTTGAACAAGCTGTAGAACCCACTCCATAAAAAGTTCTTCTTTTCGATGTAGAAAGAAAGGCAGCTGCTTCCAATAACTGATTCCTAATCGATATAGAGTTTTTGCACTATTTGGATCATGACTATAATGTTTAAAAAAAAGATGAAGAAGAAGATATTGTTTCTTGGTCCCAAAATACATTGTATCAATAGAACCTCCTTGGAGTAAAAATTCTATATGATCTTTTAGTTCTCTTTCTAAAGGTTCGACTCTCTTTTGGAATTCTACAAACAATACCCCCGTTTGATGCAGAAGATAAGGAGACTGCATTAAGGGGTAGAGATAATCCTTACTGTCCCCCTCTTGTAAAACTAGATAGAAAAGATGAAAAAATGAACGCTTGCTCTCATCGGAACATGGAAGTATAGACACTCTATTTATTAAACCAGCAATACTTGTCTCACAAAATACAAGTGGCTCATAATTAATCTTGAAAATCTTAATTAAAGTGACAAGAGATTCTACATTCATACACACTACTGCCGGGGCTACCCAAGTATTCATATACGTTTTATTCCAAGAATGGGAGATCTTATTCATCTGATCAACAGATAACCCATCCATGACTTGGTTAATTTTTTTTGCTTTATCAGATGAGGAAAGAGAAGGATCGACCGCTGTAAGCAACAAATCTACTGCCCACACCCCCGGTCTAAATTTTTTATCACTGGAAGGCAACGTCATGATTTTTTTCAATGTTTCACCGGAAGCATCCTCTCTATAATACCCAAACCACTCCTTATCAAACGCCGTTCTCAACCGATCTGCAACTGGATGACGAGCACCAAAACACATACAACACATTTCCCCACCTCCAAAAAATTAAGATTTATTCAAGATTCACTATCTTATGTAAAATCTCGATAAACACAAGAATTTTTTGACTTGAATAGAACGGTCCCTTATCATCACGAAAAAGATGAAGTTAGAGACAATTCGCCCTTATTTTTTAGATCAACTGAAATTTTTGGCCTCTACAGGCGAATATATAAGACTCATCTGGGCTGTCATTATCGCAACTTTTCAAAGTCCCCCCTCATGGAACCTAATCAGAGAACAACTCTACTCAATTGGAGTCCTTTCTCTCCCCGTGGTCACCATGACAGGATTTTCCACAGGACTTGTTCTTGCAACCCAATCCTTCTTTCAACTCAGCGACAAAGGACTTGCGGGGACGACGGGCCTCATGGTAGGAAAAGCCATGATCACTGAACTTGGCCCTGTCCTCACTGCATTTATGGTCACAGGACGAGTCGGAGCTGCAATGTGCGCTGAACTTGGGACAATGCAGGTCACAGAACAAATTGATGCTTTAAAAACCATGGCAGTTAATCCGAATGGATATCTTCTCTCTCCCCGTTATATTGCCAGTTTATTCATGATGCCCCTTTTAACCATCTATAGTATTGTCATGGGGATCTTTGGCGGATACCTAATCGCCGTCTATTTTTTCAAAATGTCCCCTTCTGATTACTTTGATCCCATGCCGATCTATATCGATATGTTTGACTTAAGCATTGGGATCACTAAAGCGGTTGTCTTTGGCATCTTAATCGTCACCATTTGCTCCTTTAAGGGAATGATTACACGAGGAGGTGCCCAGGGAGTTGGAAAGGCAACGACAAATTCTGTCGTGATCTGTTACACTTTTATCCTCTTTAGTAATTTTATCATTACGCTTGGGTTAAACCTTCTAAAAAAAGCTGTAGAAGGAGGCTAAGCACATGATACGCATTAGAAACCTTTGGAAACACTTTGGAAAAACACAAGTCCTATCTGGTCTTAACCTCGACATCGAAACAGGAGAAACGATTACCATTTTAGGACGCTCCGGAGTTGGAAAAAGTGTCTTGTTAAAGCATATCATAGGCATTACCGACCCCGATGAAGGCTCTATTGAAGTTGATGGTGTAGTGACTACAGATCTCAAAGGAGAGGACCTTTATCAAGCCACTAAACATATGGGAATGCTGTTCCAAGGAGCTGCCCTTTTTGACTCAATGACCATTGAAGAAAATACAGGATTCTACCTCAACCAACACGGAAATTTAAAAACGGGTAAAAAGTATGGTAAAGGGGAAGTACAAGATCTCGTCGAGGAAGCACTTCACATGGTAGGTCTTGAGGGGACTCAAAAAATGATGCCATCTGATCTCTCAGGGGGGATGAGAAAACGAGCAGGGCTTGCACGCCTTATTGTTTATAGACCCGAATACCTCCTCTACGACGAACCCACAACAGGACTTGATCCAATTACGGCGATGCAAATTAATGAACTCATCGTCAAGACACAGCAAGAACTTAAAGCAACAAGTATCGTTGTGACCCACGATATTATTTCTGCTTTATTTGTCTCTGATCGATTAGCTCTTCACAAAGATGGAAAAATTGCATATATAGATAAACCGGGTCCCTTTTTGGAAATCGACGACCCCATCATCGATTTCCTCAAGAAAACAATCACGACAGATCCAAGATCATATAGGAGAAACTAAACATGGGCGATTATGTAAAAAACATCTTGATTGGTCTTTTTGTCGTGGTGGCATGCTCTCTGATTGTAGGGATTGTCCTTTTTCTCGAACCAACCGTAGGAGATGGCAAGCAAACTCTTGTCATGCGTTTTTCCAGCATCAATGGACTTTCTTTAGGGACTCGAGTGATGTTTGCCGGAAAACCGGTTGGGGAAGTGGTTTCGATTGAACAAATCCCCCATGCAAGAGAACAACCCACAGACCAATCAGGACAAATTTATTTCTATCAACTTATTCTCCATGTCGATTCCAGTGTCCAAGCCTATAACACCGACGAATTTACCATTCAAACTTCTGGTCTTCTCGGAGAAAAATCGATTGCCATTATCCCTAGAACTCCTCCGAAAGGAGTCACTCCCACACGAGTGACTGCAGCAACTCCCATCTATGCAGAATCCATTGATCCGATTGAAAATGTCTTTAATGAACTCTCTAGCGTTGCCGATAAAATGGAAGAAGCGCTCGAAAAAGTGATCGCATGGATCGATCAAAATGGAGCTGAACTCGGGTCTGCTATCCGCTCTTTTGATGATGCTATGTCTGAAGGGGCCACTTTGCTTGAACGGGTCAATCAGCTAAAAATTGTCGATGATGTCAAGGTCGCTGTCAAAAATATTGCAGAAACCATGGAAGAAGTGAATGCAGGAGTCCAGGAACTCCAACACAAACAGTTCTTTGCCAATCTCGGAACAACTATGGACAGCGCTAAAAATACCATGAATCATATAGACACCATTACGAGCAATGTGGCTGAAGGAAAAGGAACCATCGGAAAACTCTTCTCTAACGATGAAACTTATCTTCAGGTAACCTCTGTATTGAGTAAGGTCAATACTCTCATGAACGATGTGAACCACTACGGACTCTTTTATAATCTCAACAAAGAGTGGCAGCGGAGCCGCCTTAAAGAGGCCAACTTCGTCAATGCCCTCAGAACCCCAGGGCAATTTAAAGCCTATTTTGAAAAAGAAGTAGATGGAATTAATACCTCAATGAGCCGCCTCTCCATGCTCATCACTAAAGCAGAGCAAAATCCAAATCGAGAAGAAATTCTCCAATCAAAAAGCTTTAGAAACGATTTTGCAGAGCTGATGAGACTCACCCAAGAGATCTCTGACAACCTCAAATTGTATAATGAGCAGCTGCTTCAAGCGAGTGGCGAATGACCCCTTACACAGATCTTAAAGCTGGAACCCTCCTGATTGCCTGCCCTGAGATGATCGATGGTATTTTCTATCGCAGCGTCATTCTCCTTTGCGATCACTCCACTATAGGCTCTTTTGGTCTCATTATCAATAAAGCCCTTTCTGTTGAACTTCCCGATGAAATTCTGGGAATCAATGAAAAAGACAATCCCCACCTTTCTGTGCGAGGGAGCGGCCCGTTCCAACCCAGCCAAATGATGCTACTACATACAAGCTCCCATTCCACCCCAGCCTCTCTTCAAGTTTGCGAAGGAGTCACCCTTGGAGGGGATCTCGAATTCCTCCAAGAAGCCTGTAACGACCCGAATGGACCCGAAATTCTCCTCTGTCTCGGTTACTGTGGGTGGGGGCCTGACAAATTAGATCAAGAGCTCTTAAATGGAGAATGGTTCCTCCACAAGGCATCTAAAGAGCTTATCTTCAACACACCTCCAGAAAAAATCTGGCAAACCGCGCTAAGAGACATGGGAGGAAAGTACGCCCCTCTTAGCCTTATCCCCACCGATCTTTCATTAAATTAACCCTCCTCTCCCCACTTGGTTGGGTATATTTTTTCTTTGCTTCTCATAGGAGGAAACACTTAAAATTCCTGTTAAATTAATTTTTTCTTGATAAATATTATTAAGTTTATGTAAATTTCGTTTTCAGATTAACACCTGAGGAGGTTTACATGTTGGCAGTTTCTAGTTCAAATATCCTACCTAGATTACAGCATCTTCTAAATGAAGAAACTCGACTCAATGACCGTCTACAAAAAACACACACGGCTGGAGATGGTTTATTTAATGAAATCACAAGTGGCCGTCTTTCTATCACAGAAGAGGCACCAAACGAAGCCCGCCTTACTGAAATGCGTACAGCATGGATTCCTGAGGTTAAAGAAAGACTTAAGAACTTTCTTCAACATGCAGGATCGTACTTTGAAACAGATCGTCTCCATGCTAGAGAGATAGAGTTTTTCCGCAACACAATATCTCTTAATAAAGAAGAGATCGACAACTTAGGGGTTTATGATCCTACGTTAGCACATACGATCATTAAAACAGATGAATGCGCTCGCAATCTTATACAACAAATTGAGGCACTCCATCTAGAGAATGGAAAGCTCGTTGAGGCCATTCAACACAGACAAACAACATTTACAACCTCTCTTAACTTAGACAAATGGAATTTTTCCATTGAAAGCTGCCGCGGTGTCAATCCGAGCCTGTATAAATGGCATACATCAACCGTGAAATCTGGCGCTTTTATGGAAGAAATTCAAAAGGGACTCTCTATTAGTCCCATGACAGAAGGAGAAGTCACTGATCTAGAAGAAGTCACCTTACCTCCCCAAGAAGAAACATCAAAACCCTTTTCCCAACACTATCGAGATCTACTCGATGCTTTTAATACTCTTTTACAGAGTTCAAAAAAGGGGAAACAAGACCTCGCTAATTCTTTAACCAAAAGAATTGAAACGGTCCAAGGAAATGTGATGCGTATTAAAGAACTCGCAGAGCATCCCCTTCCTGCTGCCTTAAGGAGTCATTTCCAATCAGAGGTCCTCTCTATGCAAAGTGGACTTAAAGAGCAGCTCTTCCGAGAGGTTGTTGCTAGCGTCACCCACGTGAAAGAACTCTTTGAAGCGCGCCTTCCTGGACTCACTCCCTTGAAGTCTGTCTCTTCAGAAACGCTTAACAGGATCCGCTACCTTGACCCTACCTTCGAAGGTCAGATTAGCGAGATCAAATCGGTTTGGGAACGAGAACTTGCAGAACTTCAATCAGCCTACCATTGGATTTCTTTTGCAAACCTCAGCGCTCTAGGTACTCTAGAAGGAGAACTCCGAGAGCTTTCCGCTAAACTAAAGATCTAAGGACAGCTTAGTAAAGGCTTTTGGAGCGTAAAGCGCTTCAAAAGCCTTTATGATCCCCTTTTTATCTTCACCCAAACTCTCTAAAAGAACTGTAACAGCACTCACCTCTCGACTTAAGGATTGAGCATCAACTACCCTCTCTCTAACAAGAAGAGCGGGAGCAAAAGTCATCCATAAGACAAAATCTTGCTCTTCTGTATTAAATGACTCTTCTGAACTCATGATTTTTAAAAAGAGATAAAAACCTGCTGTCATCGTAGCTCCCACATCCAAACTATCTTTACACATAAGCGACAAATAAGTGGGCTCTACCATCTCAATCAATTTGAATGTCAAAAAGAAATAAACCATCTCGATAAAATCCAACCGATTTTTTCGAGTTAAACTCTCTTTTTTCCCGAAAAAAGTTTTATGGATCAAGGGAATCAGCTTACCTAAAAACTTCCCTAAATCTTTTACAGAAATCGATGGGGGAAAAAAGAACCCACATTCAGGACCTGCTAAAATTTGTTCCTGCA
The DNA here is from genome assembly GCA_018062315.1 of Simkaniaceae bacterium. Taxonomy (GTDB): domain Bacteria; phylum Chlamydiota; class Chlamydiia; order Chlamydiales; family Simkaniaceae; genus JAGOSM01. The sequence goes on from JAGOSM010000001.1 coordinate 12,090, forward strand.
ACTGCTTGATAAAACTCTTTGCCGCATGCAGATCTACATATACATCTGCCTGATGATAAAAATCGGTATTTTTTGCAAGGGTGACTACCACACAACAAGGAGCAAATTCTGCATCAAATTGAATTTTTTCAACCGCCTCAGAACGAGCAAATTCCTCCCATGAGGTTCTGTTTTGCAAGTTAACCATAAGGTGTTTCCCTTTTTTTAAAGAAATATGGCGCAAAAAAGAGAGGTACTCATCAATGATATGTACTGTATTGATCTGTTGCTGGGACACAGGGGCGGGATGTCTTAACATCAAACACTCCCCACTGACTGATTTAAAATGGAAAAGTTTACATGGGTAGTTATCCTGCAAAAGAGGATCAAAACCCACCACCTCATCCTGAAAAATATCGAGCGTTTTAAATAAAGGACCACTCGGATATTTTTTCAATAAATGATCTATAGCTCCCTGGGACTCAAGAAGGGAGTTTAAAAAGGACAAATAGGTCGTGTTTTTTTTAGAACGCTTACCCTCAGAACTTCCCCTTTTAATCAAATCGTAAATGTATTGAATCGCCTCACCCTTCATGGGATCCCGAGTATAAAGATGAAAAGCGAGTTCGTGTACAAGTTTAAGAAAAGCCCTTCTTAAAGGATCTAACGCATAAGGATCCTGAGAAAGAGTTTTTGCATAATCCATATTACAAAGGGCATCTCGTAAATATTTCAAATGATCAAGCATGTAAAAAAGGGAACTTTTGCCAGAAGCATGCTGCATCATATTTCTCTCATAACCCGCCAGCATAAGGGCCATTACCGATTTCGTAAGCTGGTTAATCATCTCGATTTCTTTAAATTTTAACGCATGCTGGCAAAAGGGGTTGAGGTTAATCAATCCCCTCATATCATGAGCTGTTGCATGAAGATCTTTATCTACAATTAATTTAATCTTAAGAAGAGGATCCTCTCCTTTATCAACAACAATTTCATCAAAATCAGTAACAAGACGGATGTGACGAAGCAAGTTGCGGTTAAAATAGGGTTTCCCCTCATTATCTCGAATCAGAAAAAGTTCATATCCATGATCTTTCTTAACTGTTTCAAGATCTTTAAGACCCACCCGTTCAATATCTAATGCCGACTGTTCCTGATAAAGCCACTCTTCCTTCCAAGCTTCCTCTGTCTCAAGAACCTCCTCAAATCGTTTGACAATTTTATCTAAATAAAATTCCTGAAGTTTTTCAAACTCCTCACTGACAAAAGCGGGCCTTCCGTGAATTTTAGCAAACAGAGCACTACATTTATTCAGTTTCTGCGCTGCCTCCCCCGCAAGCTGCATCATGGCCTGCAGTCCCCTCTGCATTTCCTTTTCTTTGAGGTGCTCCTTGTCGTGTTTGTAAATATTCTGTAAATAGTCGTAAACTGCTTTAAATGAACCGTGAATGATCTCGACTTTCGGCATTTCTCCTTTTTTTTCATCTAATTCAGCAAGAGCAGAAAGATGATCCACCGCATCTGTAATCGACATCTCTTCTAATTTATTTTTCTTAACCATAAACGCACCTCTTAATTACATTTTATATGTGCGCATAATTAAAAATGAAATTATTTCACAAATATCTCTCTTTCAACATTATTAAATTCACCACTCACTTCTTTCCCCACAGCATCAATCAAGGTCAGTCGAATTTTATGAGGCCCTTTTGCAAGATCACTGATGGAATAAGGAGCCCACGCATCGATAACCTTAACTTTCTTATTATCAATGCGTAAAATCACCTTATACCCATCTGGAGCAAGCGTACAATTGGAAAGGTAAAAATCAAGAAGGATAGCCCCTCGATCAAAGGTTCCCTGCGGTTCATTATATGTTAGAAGGGGAGCTGCTTGATTAAATTCTAAAGGAATCCTGTCTTTTCGATCACTCACACTAAAAGAAGCCATGCTAAATCCCCCTTTTCCCTTTAAACATTCTCCAAAAGAGCGGCAAAGAAGAACCCGCACAAGGTGCTTTCCTCGTAAAAGGGGAGTTTTTATCGTGTACGAAGCAAGAGATCCCGATAAATGAGAGATATCTACATAAGGCAAATCATCGATAAAAAGGTGAATAGCTTGTCCTTGAGGATCTCCCCGAAACTGATTTTTGCGCTCAAATTGACTAATAATCCCTAAGGGAAACCCTGTGACTTTCATCGTCATATTCATAGGGAAAGCAACCACATTTGAACCATTTAAAGAGGGGTTAAGCATAATAGAGCTCCCCTCGATTTCCGCTGTTTTTTCAAGCAAAGTGATCTGTACCCCAAATAAAGACAGGGATGTGCACAAGAACAAAAAGACCTTTTTCATGAGACTACCTCCAGAACGGAGATATACTGCATCGATAAAGGAATTGCTAGAAAAAATAAAGACCCTTTAAAATAGAGGGATGAAAAAATGGATCACAGTTCTTGGCGTCATAAGCGCTCTTGTTGTTGGAGAGAGAGTATACCACTTTGCAACCGACGGATTTTATGAGTCTCGAATTGTGGCAAACCTCCCTAATAGAGAAGAATGGGAATCCCCCATTACCCCCCCAGAAGGAGCCCTTTTGCAACCCTATTATTATTTAGGTTGCGGAGGGCAAAGCTTTGTCTTTACAAGCGAAGATGGGAAATTTGTCCTTAAATTCTTCAAACATCACCGATGGAAAAAGACTCTATGGAATATCTTACATGGGAGAAGTGAAGAAGAAAGGGTCTATTCCCGAGATCACAGCCTCAGGAGCGCTATCTACGCTCTAAAATACCTTCCTTCAGAATCCCGTGTTGAATATGTCCATCTCAATACAGGCGACCACCAGCTCCCTACAGTAACCTGCATTGACCGCCTGACAAGAGTCCACCATTTTGACCTCAATAAGTACCAATTTCTTCTTCAACGCAAAGGGTGCACTTTAAAAGAACAACTCCTTAAAAGAAAAAAGAAGGGGGATTTAGAAGGGGCGAAACAAGATATTAAAAATACTCTCAATCTCTACATTGCATGTCATCAAAAAGGAATCGAAAATCATGATCCGAAAGTCCTACGCAACTTTGGTTTTTTCAAGGATACCCCTATCGTTATTGATTCAGGGGCCCTCTGGGAATATCTAGGAGAAAATCCAGCTCCGATTCCTATAGAAAAGATGAAAAAAGAAACGCAATCTCTCATCAAATGGGCTAAAATTCACTACCCCCCTCTTACTCAAACGATTGAGGAATGGATTAACGACTATTCCGTAAATTAATCTTTACACAAATTTTACATCCCTTTAATGTCTCTAGGGATAAAATGCGTTTTTTGATTGTTATTCTTTCCTTTTTTTTTCTCATCGGATGTGATCGGGGCAAACCGGCAAAAAAAACTCTTAAAGTGAATTTTGCCGCTGAACCGAGCACTTTAGACCCGCGGAAAGGAGGAGATATTCCTTCATGCACACTCCAGTTCATGCTTTATGAAGGACTTGTACGGTATGCAAAAGACCCCTTAGATCGTTTTGGGATCGCAGAACGGATCGATATTTCCGATGACAAACAAACCTACACCTTTCACCTCAGAACCTCGAAATGGAGTGACGGCCACCCTCTGACAGCTCTTGATTTTGAATATGCCTATAAGTCGATGGTATCCCCTTCGTTCCCTTGCCTTAATATCAACCTCCTTTATCCCATTAAAGGAGCAAAAGAAATCAAAGAAGGACTTCTTCCTACCGAAATTCTGGGTGTGACAGCTCTTGATGAAAAAACTCTCGTCATCAACCTTGCTCATCCCACCCCTTATTTTCTCGATCTCCTCTCTTTTAGTATCTTCTTTCCTATTCCTCAACATCTTGCAGAGAAAGACCCTAACTGGGCTAATCAGAAAGATCTTTCCTTAATTTCAAATGGCCCCTTTGTAGTGTCAAAATGGAACCATCACGAAAGTCTCCTCCTTATAAAAAACCCCTATTATTGGCAAAAAGACTCTATTCATATCGATGAGATCATAGTTACTTTAATCGGGGATCAAAACACGACATTAGAAATGTTTGAAAGAAAAGAACTCGATATTTTAGGAGTCCCTTTTAGTTCTCTTCCCGCAGATGCCGCTAAGTCCCTTATAGAACAAAATCTCCTTCAAGCAAGACCTACTTCTGGCACCTCTTTTCTAGCCTTTAATCTTTCTAAAACCTTCTTAAATAATCCCTCCATTAGAAAAGCCCTCTCTCTTTCCATCGACAGGGAACTCCTCATCCAAAATATCACTCAACTGGGCGAAAAAGTCGCAACAGGAATTACTCCCCCTAATTTAAAAAGGCCCCAACAACAATTTTTTCAATTTCCCTGCGACCCCTCTTTAGCCCAAAGCTATTTAAAACAAGGGCTCGAAGAACTCGGCATGACACAGAACGACATCCCCCCTATAGACTACCTTTTCAATCTCAACGATCCTCATAAGAAAATTGCCCTAGCGATCCAAGATGCCTGGCGCGAACACCTAGGGATCACAGTCAATCTAAGAGGTGTAGAGCTTAAAGTCTATCTAGACAATCTCTCTTCAAGAAATTTTGATGTGAGTCAATCTTACCTGCTCGCTCAATTTAGCGATCAACTCAACATCCTCGATCGATTTAAATATCGAGATAACCCCAAAAATCATCCCGGCTGGTATAACCCCACCTATGAAGCCCTGATTAATCACTCCTTCTACTTAGAAAAAGAGACGAGAGACCGAATTCTAAGCAGAGCAGAAGCGCTACTCATTGAAGAAGGGGCCATATCCCCCCTTTACCACTGGAGTTCAGCGGCTATGGTCAACCCTAAACTCCATGGCATTTACCTATCAGATATCAATTCCATTCATTTCCAAGGAGCTTACCTGGATGAGTGATTGGTTTACCATCATCCCCAATTTCCCCTATCCAGATACTCTTCACCCCCATCAAGATTCCTTTATTTTTTCCATTGAACATCTGCTCCAAGAGATCGTAGAGCCCCCTCTTCCTGAAGAACCTCTAGATACCTTTTACCTCAATTTAAAAAAGAAACTCCCCCTAATTCATTATACTTTTCCATCTCCCGCCGACACCCTGATTTTAAGCGCCCTTTGCCTTGGAGAATTTGGGCATGGAATGGGTCGTTTTATCTCAGACACCTGTTCTCGATGGATCCTTCCCGGAAAGCAAATCCCTATTGTCATGGCTCGCTCACTCAACTTCGTCTTTGCAGGCCATAGCACAACTCAGTTTTTCATCAATCAGTTAGTGCTTCATATCAATCCAGAAGAAGATCTCGTCAATATTAAAAACCATATCCAGCATCTTATTGAAAATATGAGACTTTCTATTTTAGCGGTCGAACAAACAAGAAAAATCGTCAGCATGAAATCTCTCACTCTGAAGCAGAAAAAAATTGTCCTAGAAGAAAACCTCACTTCGCTCATCAAAAGACCCGAAAAAAATGCCAGTACAATTTTTGATTATGCCCACCATCTCGTGGTAAAAGCGACGAGCGAAGAGAAAATGGAAGAACTCCACAAAACACTCTCCCCCCTTTTAACCATTAATCCAGAAACCTTCGATAGAGATCTTTTTGAAGAAATTCATCCTTTTCTTTCCCTTTTTAACGACTCTTTTAAAGCTATCCGAGAGTCTAAACACCTGATTCGCTTAATTGCTTACGAGCACCTATTTAAAAAAATCCTAAAACACTCTCTGACTCATCACCCTTCTCATGGGCAGGTAAGCCTTAAACTTTTAAGAAGCTCTCTTTGTTATGAAAGGTTAAAACAACCTGTTCTCGGGATCCTCGTCGGCATTAACCTAATGAGTGATCATGAGCTTTTAGAAGAAAAACATCTCTTTCGAGCTGTCCAAACCATCATTCCCCAAGCGATTAAAGTACCCCATTCTTATCTTACAGATAGGCGCTCTGATCCTCGTATGCGTATCGCTTATTTAGAAATAAAAAAAACAGGAAGAACGCCCCTTTCTCAAGCAGAAATTGCAGACCTACGGAAAAAACTTCCATCAGAGATCAAAAAGAGAATTGAAACGGTGGTGCATCCCCTACATATTGAACCCAGTGAAGAGGAAACGATGAGGCATATCCTCCTCCTTTCTAAAGAAATTCAATCCATCAAAGATCTTCCCCAAACAAGTATTCATTTTCACGATCAAACAACGCAGCATATTATCTTCTCAGTCATCCTATTGCGCCTTGTGAAAAATGGGGAAAAATCACTCAAATCCTTAATTGACCTCTCCCCTTTTTCGACAGACATTACCGAAATTTCTACAAAAATTGTAGGGGTGATCAAAAAACGGTATCTCAAAGAAGCTAATCTTTTTGAAATCCGTCTCAATAAAAAACCCTTCTTAAGAGAAGATTCTTCACTAGATCTACGCATGGGACGTCAGTGTGTGATCAGCATCCTCACTCATCTTTTCGGGGGAGTCAATGATTTTAACGGGGGAATGGTCTCTAAACAACAAGAACTCCTTTCTGAACTAAAAGGGCTCCTGAAAGGGAAAAGTCGTCAAAGTGCCTTTCTTGTTGAAAATTTCTTCTATTCTATTACCCCAATCTACATGCAAAGCCTCCTTCCCCCTTCTCTTTTAAAAACGTTTTTCTTTCTCCTGATTGAAGCTCTAGAACATAACTTTACGGCAGAACCTTTTTTTTCAAAAACAGAAATTCTCCACAATACATTTATGATGATGCTGGCATCTCCTCATTCCCTTTTGATCGAGACCATCCACTCTAAGTTACAAGAAAACAAAACTCTTTTCAGTGAATTGACCTGTTCAAAAGTCAGTAGCTATGAATTACACACCCTTGGTTATCTCTTGAATTTTGAAGAGCAAAGCGAGTATATCGAGTTGAGAAACATCATTCTATCAGCCATTGTAACCTGGCAAGGTACTGAATGCCCAATTATCAAACCCACTCTATTGCCAATCTTATCTTAGTTCTTCCCCTATCCATTTGGAGCGCCTACCACTTCTTTGCCCCTAATCAAGAAGAAGTAGCAACCTTTGCCGGTTGTTTTATCTATACAACTCTTTTTATGAGTCCCGATGTAGACCTTGCGAGCAAGAATAAACTCCTTTCTCTCAAAGGAATTCTCACGCTCCCTTTTCATCTCTACGCTCGCCTCTTTTCTCATCGAGGTCTATCCCATATGCCCGTTATTGGAACCCTGACCCGCCTTCTCTATCTTTTCTTCCTCTTTCTCATCATTTACACTCTTTACTATGAAACAGCTCCTTCTTTTTCCAAAATACACGCCTTTATACATTCCTACTCTTCTCTTTTTTTCTCAGGATTTTTAGGCGCCTGCATAGCAGATATCGCACATGAAGGATTAGATTTTTTCGATTTCTCTTTAAAATAATTCTTAAGGATGTGTTAAGATTTTGTTTATGGATACATCACTTGCCCTCTATAGTCCCATCACTACTTCCGGAAGAAGCAGCACATCTATTCTAGATCCCTTTTCTGAGCATCTAGATTACGTGAACACACAGTTAGAAGAACTCAAACTTCCTTTAACTCCTGATGAATTTTATCTTTTTCTTTCTCATTCCCATTCTCATCCCTATCCTTACCAAGCTATTGCAGATCTTTCTCCTTTAGCTGCATCCCATCGAACAAAGCTCACTTTTTTAAGCATGGTAGAAAAATCAACCATAGAAGAATACATGCACGGAAAGATCGCTGCAATCACAGCTGCCTTTGATATTCAGACCTGTGCTGCAAAAGCTTTTCTATCATCAGATCACCTTTTTCAATTGCTCAAGCTTGCCTATTTCGTACGCTCCCCTTTCACTAAAGACTCTCTTGAAGCTGTCGAGCTTCGCATTTTAAGAGGAAGAGTCAAAGCCCTCCCCTCTTTTCCTCTCATTTACAAAGAATTTATCGAAGAAGAGCGGATCAGTTTTGATACTCAACTTATCTCCGCACCCAACATAGAAGATTTAGAGAATGATCCAAAGGAAGTTCTCTATATTCATACATGGATTAAAAATGCATATTATTCCCTTTGTTTCATGAAAATGCATAACAAACCTTATATTGAAGCGCAGGGCTCCCTGATTCAAAAGGTCATTTCACAACAGTTAACATTACTTCCCACCTATAAAACCTTAATCAAAGAAGAAGGCTACTACGAAGCTATCGAAAGAGGACTCCATATCCTCAATCGAACACTACAGGAAGGCACTCCGTCTCTTTAATGAGGAAGGAGATGATAAGCCCAAAACAAGAGCAAAGAGGGACGAGAATGAGCGAAATTTCGTATGCATGAACGGAATAAACATCGCCCACTGCCTCAAAACAAGACAGAAAATACCCTGCGAGGGGCTGTAAGATAGCCCCTCCAGCTACTACCGCCATGTTTGTCAATCCCATTGCAGTAGAAGCGACGGCAGGAGAATTATTTTCTCTAATCAGAGGAAAGCATAGAATTTGGCCTCCAGAAGCCATCCCCATCAGTAAGAGAGCTATGTAGAGTCCAATCAGAGAAATCTGACAATAAAGGGCCACCAAAGAAGCAAAGAGACCTACAACTGAGGCTAGTTGAAGAAAGATTTTTCTTTTTCGCGCAAAATCAGAAAGGTATCCGATGAAAGGACTCATCACTCCAAGCCCGAGCCACATCATCATAATCGCTTCCGCCGCATCGGTATTCGACAGTTGATATTTGCTCATGACAAAAGGGATTCCCCAAAGGGAAGCAAATACGGCCATAGGACCCCATGCCGTAAAAGCATAAAGGGCGATCCAATAATTTTGCTTCCATTGAAAAATCCGTTTTAACGAGACAGAAAACTGAGCTGTCTGGTGGACTGTTTTTTTTCCTTTCATCACGAAAGCGATCAAAATAGCGAGGAATATCCCTCCAATACCGAGAGAGATACTCATCTGACGCCACCCATAAATATTCACAAAATAGGCAAGAGGAAGCTCCCCTCCAATGGCCCCTAAAGCGGCTAAAAATTGAGTAATTCCAGCAAAAAAAGCAAAATAGGGATGAGGAAAATAGAGGGAAGCTACGGTTAAAACCCCTACAAAGGCAATGGCGGAGCCAAAACCCATCAGAAACCTACCAAGCCCTGCTATTTGGACATGATCTGTGTATCCAAAAAGAAGCGCTCCTCCAGAACAAATCAAACAAGCTATAGAAAGAAGCGAGGCCAAACTCCATCGATCTAATAAGATTCCTGAAGGAATCTGCATCAAAGTATAACTATAAAAGTAAACAGAGGCCATCACTCCCAAAGCCCCCGCCTGAATGGAAAAATCATTCATTAAAACTTCGGTCATGATACTTGGAGAGACCTGAAGTGCCATAATATAAAAGAGAAAAAGAGCTGCTAAACCATAACAAACACAACCTTTAATCATATAACCTCGTATATCGCTGCAAATGGTTCTTTTAACTGACTCTTAATAAAACACTCTTGACTTGTAAAGATATTCTTGAGCTGCATGGGGTAAGGAAGAAAGACAGAAGACTCCTCCTCATTCGAATAAAATCGTTTAGCTACTACAACCACCGCTTTCTGCTTCCATTGCCTCATAAAGGCAATTCCCCCTGTCGTTTCAAGTGGGGTGTACTCTCCTTGAAGAAAAAGATCTTTATTAGCTTTCCGATAATTAAGCCCCTTTTCCATCATCCGGTACTTTTCATCAGGTGGCGCATGAAAATCGACAGGGCGTCTATTGTCAGGATCAACAAGTGAATAAGAAAACCATTCCCTTCCTTGATATAGATCAAACACTCCTGGACTACCTAAACGTAGGACTAGAGCAGCAAGGGAATTGAGTTTACCTAACCGATCAATTTTTCGATAAAAGGGGAGAAATTCTTCCATAAACAGCTTATTTTCCAAAATAGCTTTTAAAAAACTATCGACTTGTTCTTCATACTGTATATTGATCTCATCCCAACTTGAATATTCTTTAGCTTCGCGAGCAGCTTTCTTCAAATACTCACTAAGGCGCCCCTTTAATTCTTCGTGCCTTGTCTCTTCATAGACAGAAAGGAGTGCCTGATAGATCAAGTATTCCATATTGGCATTCGGAGGTGCAAGGGGTTTATTGATTTCTTGCCAGCTAAAGACCTGCTCTTTCCATTCTTGAGCAAGCTCACTCAGCACAACAAGCCTCATTCTCGCTTCTTCTGAACGTTTGGAGTCATGCGTATTTGAAGTGGTAAATCCAAAAGGAAATTGAGAGAGTAACCCCTGATTAAAATCATGAAACTCATCAATACTCCAACCAAAGTTTCTAGGATCTCCACCCACTTCATTGAGAGCTAGAAGGCGGTTATAGGTGTAGCAAAAGGTATCTTCCATCCCTTTTGCCATAATCACAGGAGATATTTGCTGAAATCGAGATATAAAAGGATCCGCATCCACTTCATAAGTTCGATACACCTGCATTGAGGCAAGTTGAGTTATCAGATCCTCTAAAGTAAGCCCTGGACGCAACGATAAAAGATAGTCCAGCTCTCCTGAAAGGGAATGCAACCCAAACTGTTTTTTTGCAAGAAACAGCTGCTTATCTGGGTCGATATTTTTTCCTATAAATTGATGATAAAGCTCAGTCATTGCTTCTTTTTTTTCTTGATCAACAAAAATACCCGTCACAGCATTGAGAAAATCATACCCTACTGTCCCATCGATAGGCCACTCTTCAGGAAGAACCTCTCCCTTAGCTAGAATTTTTTCAATCACAATATAAAGATAAGGAAATGCTGTTTTAATCCTTTGAAAAAGAGTACCCGGATCAAAGAAACCATCGGGATGATCAATTCTTATTCCAGTAATATGCCCATCTAGAATAAGTTCGAAAATAAAATGAAGGTAATCATCAAAAACTTCCTGAGTTTCAATGGAGACAGCGATTAAATCAACAATATCAAAAAACCGCCGGTAGTTGATCTTAGCAGCCGCTTCATGAAAATCTTCCAAAATAAAATGACGATCCAAAGGGAGAACTCTCCCATTTAAAACACAATTTGACCTTGTCCTTGTAATCAGCCCCTTAGCCTCTACCTTTTCTAAGGGCTCTTGTAAAATAGGCCAAACAATTTTCCCATTATATTTATCCCAATTAATGTCAAAATAACGGGCATATTTTGATTTAATTCCTTGATCTAAAACACTTACCCACCAAGGATTTTCCTCACTTGCTGCCATATGATTAGCGACAAGATCAAAAAAATGACCCATCCGATATTTTTGAAGAGTTTGTGAAAAAAGGAGAAAGTCTTCTAAAGAACCTACTTCAGCGTTGAGGTGGTGAGGCTCTGTCACATCATAACCATGCTGACTTCCTCTTCTCGCTTGAAGATAGGGAGAACAATAAATTGCCTCTATCCCCATTTCATGGAGGTAGGGAATCAATGCTGTTGCCATTTTAAAAGTAAACCCTGCATGGAACTGGAACCGATAAACAGCAGAGTACCCCTCATGTTGAGATAAGGAAAGAAGGGTCCTTGGATCATTTGTGATAATCCCATCTATGCCTCTACTAATCAGTAAGCGGGCCTCTTTTAAATGATCAACTGTCCAAGCCCATACTTCGCATCCTTTCTCATGTAAAGAGCGAATCACATCATAGGTTGCTTGGTCAGATCTAAGGGCAACATAGGTAGGAAATTGGATACAGGCATCAAAAGAGTCCACAATTTCAATAAGAGGAAGCTCTGGCGCTTTTTCTTTAAGCTCACTTAAGACCCTTTGGTCAAAACTTCCGACTACAACCTGTTTTTCCTGAGTGAGTTGAATCACTTCTTGAATGAGAATAGGGTTGTAGGGCTTAATTTCTATCATCATCGGATAGTCGAGAGCTAAAATCTCCTCAAGAAGAGGAACCTGAAAAGCTCTCAATTCCTCAAGTTTCATTTCAGAAACAAGACGTCCTTCTATTTGGTCATCATGAATGATGACAGGAAAATTGTCTTGAGACAGATGCACATCACATTCAAGAAAATCGACCCCAATGTCAATGGCCTGAATAAAAGAAGCGAGGGTATTTTCCGGTTTTTCTTTAGAAGCGCCCCGGTGCGCAATCCATTTCATGCATTTCCTTCGATACCATAGGGGGAGACCTAAGAAGCTGCCGCTCTTTATTCCCCTTTTCAATAGCAAAATCAATTAATTTGCGAATGAGAGAAGCATAACTTATGCCCGTTGCTGCCCACATTTTAGGATACATGCTAATCTCTGTAAAGCCTGGAATCGTATTTACTTCGTTAATAAAGATCTCGTTCCCCCGCACAAAAAAATCCACACGGGCCATCCCTTCGCAGCAAAGGATTTGAAAAGCCCGGATAGCAAGACGTTGAATCTCCTCAGTTAGCTCTAAGGGCAAAGAGGCGGGAATTTCGAAGGTGGCTCCTTCGGGATCAATGTACTTCGCTTCATAAGAGTAAAATTCATGAGAAGAGGTAATGCGAGCTAATTGAGAGGCGCGGGGGTTTTGATTGCCGAGTACTCCACATTCGATTTCGATCCCATCGATAAACTCCTCGATAAGAACCTTGTGATCATAGAGGAATGCATTTTCGATGGCTTTTTTAAGCTCTTCTTTATTGCGTGCTTTTTCTACTCCAACAGAAGATCCTAAGTTGGCTGGTTTCACAAAAACAGGATATTGAAATGTCTCAAAATCCACCGAGGTCCCCTGCTGAATCGTCCAAAATTTAGGGATAGGGAGCCCTGCATCTCTTAAAAGGCGTTTACTGACATCTTTATCCATGCAGATAGCAGATCCTAAAACAGAACTACCGACAAAGGGAACTTTGGCAAGTTTAAGCATCCCCTGTACAGAGCCATCTTCTCCAAGAGGTCCATGGAGAACAGGGAAAACCACATCCATCGTTTCATCAGAAATGGGAACTTGGGACAGGGGGAGGTCTGTAAAATGGGTCTCTAAACAAGGTCGATCAATTGTTCTAAAAATGTGAAGAGCTTCTTTAGGCTCGAAGAAAAACCACTCCCCCGTCTGAGAGATGCCAATGGGGTAAATATCGTACGTAGCAGGATCGAGTTCTTTAATAAGAGATTGAGCAGAGAGAAGTGAAACATCATGTTCAGACGATTCTCCCCCAAAGATGATCCCTAAGCGTATTTTTTTCCTACTCACAGCTGGCAGGATAGCTAAACTACTCTGCCTACGTCAACTGTTATATTCAGTTTTTAACTGACGGTTTAGTACAACATATATAGAGGGTTTGCCCTGTTGGAGTAGTTATCTTCTTCATTACCACTGATCCTTGGGTAGAAGTGGACACTGGAACTGGAGGATTTGAGGGTGTTACTGGTAACATAGGATACCTTCCGGGTTAAGTTTCTTCTATTGTACACCCTCCTTTGATTTTTTTGCTTGCTTCTATAGATTAAAATGGCTGAAAATATGCTTGATGCGTCAACTTTTATATTCAAAAACATTAATTAGTTTTTTACGCACTCTGGAAAAACAAGCTAAAAGCTTTCTAGCTCATGTAGGGTATCCTTGCCGTATTACTCTAGTGGCATTTGAGCATCCCTCTAAGCTTGGGTATTTTGATCCCAATTACTTTGAGATTGGTTTGAATAAACTATTACTTTTTTCTCCTCAGGCAGAAGAAGTACTTAAACACGAGCTTGCCCACTTAATTTCCTATTTAAAAACAGGGAATCTCGATCATGGATCTCAGTTTAAACTGACCTGTCAGGATCTCGGCCTTTCTGAGGAGATGGGTAAAGCCACTTCTCACCTTAAACAGTATGAGAAGGTAGAAAAACTGTTTCGTCTTGCAGAAAAAGGGTCATTACATGAGGCAGAAAGTGCTCTTCTCAAAGCGCAAGAGCTGATTCACAAGTATCAACTCGAGACGCTTCCTTCTTCTGACGAAGAAGAATTCATCGTTTGTCGATCTCTCTCTGTTCCAAGAGGTTCTCCCAAGCTTAATGCGATTGCTACCATCTTACGGACTCTTGGGGTGTCTCCCGTGATGAACCATATCAAAAGTGGAGTAGTTCTTGAACTCTTTGGTTCTCCCCTTAATGTGACAATAGCAGATCATGCAGCCGCTTTTTTGTATTTGGAACTTGAGCATCTCTATGAAGAAGCGAAAGCAAAGTATCATCTTGAGGGGAATGCCGGAAGAAATTCCTTCTTTCGGGGAGTGGCATCTGGATTTGTCAGTAAAATGACAAAAGAAAGGGGGCTGATGGTGGCACCCCCTGTAAGTATTGCTTATCCACATCTTTCTCAAAGAAAAAGCCGAGTTATCGAGTGTCCTCAAGGGAAAAAAATAGGGCAGACCGTGGGGAAAAATCTTTCTCTGCGGAGCGGAGTTTCCACTTCATCACCAAAGCAGATCACCCATGCCCATTAGCGATAAAAAGCAAGAAGCTCTTAAAGCTGAAATGGCACGGCTCGGGATTCAAGAGGCAGATCTCGAAGAAAAGTTCATTTTAGGGTCAGGAAGTGGTGGGCAAAAAATCAATAAAAGCCACTCTGCAGTCTACCTAAAGCATCTTCCAACGCAAATTGAGGTCAAGTGCCAAAAAGACCGGTCTAGAGAAGCCAACCGTTTTTTTGCAAGACGAGCCCTTTGTGAGCAAATGCAAGGCCTTCGCAACGAAGTGACCAAAAAAGAGGTTGAACTCATGAAAATTCGGAAACAGAAAGAGAGACGCAAGAGGCGTGCCAAAAAAGACTCTACGGAAGAGGGTTCATAAGGAAAAATTTAAAATCGGTTACGCATACGGGAGCGGTTACGGTTACGGAAATGGAATGCTTCTACAATTCCAGAAACTTTCTACCTCATTCCGTAACCGTAACCGCTCCCGTATGCGTAACCGATTTACTGAAACTCTTTATAAAAGAGCCTGACGAGCCGCGCTCCTAACAACTTCTGGAAGAGCCGGGTGAATATAGATCATCTCACGAAGATCATCCACAGTCCCCCCCATATTCATATAAGCAATCAAAAGATGGATCATATTGGAAGCTTCTTCTCCAATAATATGCGCCGCAATAAGCTGCCGGCTTTCCCTCTCAAAGATGAGTTTTACAAACCCATACTCTGCACAAAGGGCCATCCCCATTCCACTTTTACTGTAAGGACTCATCCCCACTACATAATCGACTCCCTGTTTCTTGAGCTCTTCTTCAGTAGGACCTACTGCTGCAATCTGAGGACGGGTAAACACCGCATGTGGGACAGGACGATACACAATCGCCTCGTCTTGAGGCTGATCAAACAAAGTACGGAACAAATACTCTCCCTCAAAATTTGCACTGTGCCGAAAGAAATATCTCCCGATACAATCTCCAAAGGCCCAAACTCCAGGTTGAGTCGTTTTGAGATACTCATCTACAACAACATACCCCTGTTCATCTAAAGCAATCTTCGTTTTCTCAAGACCTAAAATATCTGTCCATGGCTTCATCCCTGTCGCTACCAAAAGTGCATCCCCTTCCACTACCCCCTGATTGCATTTGAGATGAAATGAAGACCCGTCATATTTTACCTCTTCAGGAACCCAACCGATATGGAGCGGGTAAGCAAAGTGACGCTCAAATTCTTCTCTAATTTGATTATCTTCATGTCGCAGCAGTTTTTCCCGAATGACAAAGTGGGTCTCTGTCCCAAGAGCCGCAAAAAAATACCCAAGCTCAAGAGCCACATAGCTCCCCCCCATCACAATCAATTTCTTGGGTTGTTTTTTAAGCCTTAGAGCTTCCATGTAGGTCATGTAAGGAGTTCCCTTTAACCCTGGCAACTGAGGGATCCGAGGCCTTGCCCCAACTGCAATAAAAATCTTATCAGCAGTGATTTCCTCCCCTAAAACTCTCACCACCTTCTCCCCAATAAATCTCGCTTCTCCATGGTAGTAAGTAATGTTGGGATCTTTTTCGTACACAGGTTGAATATCTGCTGATTCTGCATCAATGGTATCGCAAACACGGCTCACTAAAGCCTCAAAATCGACTGACATTTGTCCATCGAGGTGGATTTGAAATTTGCCCGCTTCTTGAATAGTACTTGCGACATCCGCCACATGAATCAACATCTTTGAAGGAATACACCCGTGATTAAGACACGTCCCTCCAAGCTTATCCATCTCAACGACAGCAACTTTTAACCCCTTTTTAGAAAGAGGCCTCACAAGTTTCGCTCCCCCACCAGATCCAATCACAAGCACATCAAATTTTTTCATCTTTAAAAGGATATCGCCTCCTCTTTCATAAATCAAGATATCCGTTGCACTGCTTTTTCAATCTCTGAAAGATGGTTAAATGCGCTGATCCGAATGTATTCCTCTCCAGCAGGGCCAAAGCCTGCACCAGGGGTCGTAATCAGTTGATACCTTTTGAGAAATTCTTCAAAAACATCCCATGACTTTCTTCCTGGAAAATGAACCCATAGATAAGGAGCGTTAACCCCTCCATATACCTTCAGCCCCTCCTTCTCAAAACACCTTTTGAGTAAGGCTGCATTATTGAGATAATAGCTAATGACCTGTTTTGTTTCAGTCCATCCCTTCTCATCAAGGACAGCCTCCCCCCCTCTCTGAATAATATTGGAGGCTCCATTAAAAATGGTTGAAATCACACGGTCCCAATCCTTAGCAACAGAAGCCCCACATTCATACTTCAACTCGTGAGGGACCACACTCCATCCAAGGCGCATCCCAGTAAACCCTGCAAGCTTTGAAAAAGAATTCAGCTCAATAGCAACAGACCTCGCTCCAGGAATTTCATAGATCGATTTTGGCAGGGTAGGATCTTGAATAAACTCTGCATAAGCTGCATCAAAAAGAAGGATCGCATGTTGCTGTTTGGCCACCTCTACAAGTTCTTCTAACATCGCATGGGTTGCCACAGCCCCTGTCGGATTATTAGGGCTACAAAAATAGATCAAATCTACATGAGGCATCCCGTTTAGCTGAGGAAAAAAATGATTCTCCTTATCACATGGCAAGTAATGGATTTTTTTCACCCCATGCAAAAGAGAACCGTCTACATACACTGGATAAGCAGGATCCTGTACAGCGATTGAAACCTCCCCGCCAAAAAGAGCCTGCCACCTTCCTAAATCACATTTACACCCATCTGAAATGTAAATCTCATCGGGATGGATTTTCCCATGATAAATTCTCTCACTAATTTTTGTTCTAAGTCCCTTCTCTCCTCTTTCATGACCGTAGCCACTATATCCTCCTCTGTCCCCCATCCGATGCGCTGCTTCTTCTAGTCCTTTAACAACATGGGGAGTCAAAGGGTGTGTCGTATCTCCAATGCCAAGGGAAATAAGTTCTACTTTCTCATGTTCTTTAACAAAAGCTTCCACCCTTCTCCTGATTTCAGGAAAAAGATATCCTGCGGAAAAAGCTTCAAAAGATTGGTTTCTTTTAGTCATCTACCATCCTCGTTTTTGCTACTAAATCATCAAACGTTTCTCTCTCTCGAATGAGATAAGGAATCCCTTTTCTTATTAACACTTCTGCAGCTCTCGGACGGGTATTATATTGAGAACTCATACAAAAACCATAAGCTCCCACAACCCCAATCGATAAAAGATCCCCTACCTTGATCTCTTTTGGTAAAAATCGACCTTGAGCAATCACATCTGTATTTTCACAAATCTGCCCAACAACATTCACCTGTTGATCATGGGGAAGGGTAAACTGATTGACATAATCAATGGGATGATATGCCTTATAAAGAGCAGGTCGTAATAAAGTATTCATCCCTGCATCAATACCAATAAATGTCTTCTCTGCTCTTTTAATAGAAGCTACCCGAGTTAATAAAATTCCCGCATCTGCAACAAGATACCTCCCCGGTTCATGAAGAATGGTTGCTCCATTGAAGGGGCTTGCTTTAATTTTTTGCGTTACCCTTTCAGCCACTTCCTCAATATCAAGAGGTAAAACCCCTTTTTCATAAGGAACCCCAAGAGATCCTCCAATATCAATAAATTCAAAAGAGATCTTGAGCTCCTTTGCAATCGGGATCATAATCATCAAAAGACGATCGACAATCGACTCAAAATAGGCCACATCGAGGATATTAGAGCCTGTCATCATGTGAATCCCAAATCGCTTAGCCCCCTTCGCTTTCGCAAGGCGATAAGCCTCTTTAATCTGGGATTCAGGAACTCCAAATTTCGCATCAGGCCCTGCAAAAATAAGCCCCTCTTTACCACCCTGCCCTATCCCTGGATTGACTCGAAATGAGATGAATTCAGGCATTTTATCAAGCCACTCAATCTGACTGATGTCTTCAAGGTTTAAAATCACGTTCAGCTCTGCAGCCCTTCTTAACTGCTCTTTTGTGCTATACACCCCTGTAAAGAGAATTTTTTTAGGAGGCACTCCAGCAAGTTTAGCAAGGAGAATTTCTTCGATACAACTTGCGTCTGCCCCAGCACCTAAATCAGCTAAAGTTTTGACAATTGCTGGATTATTATTCGCTTTAATCGCATAAAAAATCTCAAAATGGGGATATCTTTCTCTGTAGGCCTGCATCAAACGGTGATAGTTATCTTCAATCCGAGCTTGATCATACACATAAAGGGGAGTTCCAAATTGAGCAGCAAGCTCCTCTAGTGGATACCCTCCAAAACAGGTTTTATCTTTACTATACTCGAGCATATCCCTCCTTCATGATTAAATCGGCAATGGCTACTCCCCCTCCTGCAGCTCCTCTGATCACATTATGAGAGAGGGCTACGAAACGAAGATCCATCACCTTGCACTCTCTAAGGCGTCCAACAGTCACTCCCATTCCTTTGTCTCGATCTCGATCAAGGCGTGGCTGTGGCCTATCAACCGCTTCTAAATAGGTCAGCATGGGTGTTTTTTGCCAAATTGCCAAGACATCCTCAAGAGACGGTTTTACCCTAAATTCAGCAGAGACACATGTCATATGTCCATCGAGGACAGGAACCCGATTGCAATGCGCTGAAATTTCTAGAGTTGGGTGGGAAATAATCCCCTTTTTACCAAGTGACCCAAAGATTTTAAGAGGTTCAATTTCGGATTTCTCCTCCTCCCCATCAATCCATGGAATGACATTATCTATCATATCTAAAGCAGAAATACCTGGGTATCCCGCTCCACTCAACGCCTGCAAAGTTGTCACCATAATTTTCTTGAGCTCGAAGGCATGATGAAGAGGGGCTAAAGGAAGTAGCATCGACTGGATAGAACAGTTAGATTTAACGGCAATAAAGCCCCCCAACTTAAAGCCCCGTTCTCTTTGTTGCATCGGGATTATTTCGAGATGGTGAGGATTAATTTCTGGAATAATCATGGGGACAAACGGATCTAAGCGGTGATATGAGGCATTCGAGATCACTCCTATCCCCCGTTGAGCAATTTTTTCTTCCCATTCTTTGGCAATATCACTTCCTACTGCAGAAAAAACAAGATCACATCTCTCGTCTAGTTCGTCAATTGTATGAACCGGCATCGAAGCAATTGCCTCAGGAATCTCTCCAGCGACCTTCCATTTTCCTTGAACGGCTTCCTTGTAAGTTTTTCCCTTTTTGGATGCAGAGAGAAAAACAATTTCGTATACAGGATGATGTGCAAGGAGCTGGATATACTGCTGCCCTACAAGACCTGTCGCTCCTAAAATTCCTACTTTCATCGATACCTCTTGAGTAAATCTTCCATTTGTCCCACCTCTTGCATTGGCATGAGAGGCATTCTAGGAGCCCCTGCGGGTAACCCTAGTTGATTCATAGCCTCTTTAATTCCAATCGGATTTGTTTCAGAAAACACAAGATCAAAGAAAGGCAATAAACTATAATGAAGTTCTCTTCCCTTTTTAAAATCTCCCTCTAAGCAGGCATCTACCAGTGTTTTCATTTCCTTAGGGAAAGCATTAGATACAACAGAGATCAGCCCCTTGGCTCCTAGAGCAAAAAGGGGAAGGGCTAGGGCATCATCTCCAGCAAATAAAGTCCAATCATGCATCACATGGGCTGCCTGATCAAGGTTCCCCGATGATTCCTTGACTCCCCTGACCTGCCTCAATAAAGCGAGTTTTTTCATCGTCGCTACATCGATATTTTTTCCCGTTCTGCTCGGGATATTATAAACGATGATCGGAATAGAAACGGCTTCACTGATCGATTTAAAATGGTAATAAATCCCCTCACTCATCGGTTTGACATAAGGAGGGGTCACAATAAGGAGGGCATCTGCTCCCAAAGCCTCTGCTTCAAGAGACCTTTCAATCGATTCAAGTGTGGAGCTTGTCCCTGTATTGACAATGACAGGCACTGTCGATGTTTTGATGACAATTTCCATTACCCTCTTTCGTTCAGAGGGGGTTAACATCAAATTTTCTCCTGTCGATCCTAAAATAAGGAGGGCATCCACTCCCCCTTGAATTTGGAATGCGACATTTGTCTCAAGTCCTGCTTCATCGAGATTTCCCTTTTTAAAGGGGGTTACCATGGCAGTAATAAGTCCCTTTATTCTTTCCATAAATCCTCCAAGCAACTTTCAAATGAGAAAAATCCCTTTTTCCCGTGGATCCATTCAGCGGCTCTAATCGCCCCCCTAGCAAACCCCTCCCTGGAACGGGCTTTGTGACTAATTTCAATCGTATCCACTTCACTATCGTAAATGACTTTATGTGTCCCTGGATCATACCCTACTCTCACACTAACAAAAGGGACCCCTAATTTGAGAGCTGTTCCCGAGGGAGCATCTACCTTTGCTTTATGGTGAGACTCAATCCCTATCACATCATATTCAGGGAAATGACTCATGAGTCGATTCGCATGCTGTACAAGTTCTGTCATGATATGCACTCCAATAGAGAAATTAGGACCATAAATAATCCCAATTTCTCCGACCTCTGCAATGGACTTAATCATTTCGAGATCACCATACCATCCCGTCGTTCCAATCACGATATTTTGATGCATTGCTGCAGCCATCTGGACATGCTTTTTGACAGCTTCGGGGTGGGAAAAGTCGATCAAAACATCGGCATGCATTGGCTCTACAATGGTATGAGGAAAACAAAGACGCTCTACCATTTTCCCCATCTTCCCATATCCAAGAAGTGCTAATTTCATTTTTTTTCTCCTTCAAAAAAAAGGGTGTGTAAGGCAGAAAGAGCGATTGTAAAATCACCCGCAACAATCAAACTGATATTTAGAGTCGAAGGACCATGAGAGATCATTTCAACTTCAATATCTTGTTTTAATAAGACGGCAAGGGCTTTTTCAAGGACTTCTGTCGAATTTTTTCCAACCAGAGTCAACAGGGTCCTCTCTCGCATGATTTGGACTGTTGCAAATTCAGATAATCTCTCTTTTAGCTGAGGGTGTTCTTCATCTATCGTCATGGAGACACTCACCTCGGAAGTCGCAATCACATCGACAGAGATTTTTAGGTCTTCAAAAACTTTAAAAATTTTCGATAAAAATCCGTAATAGCCGAGCATACGAGTGGACTTTAATTTAACAAGAACCTGTCGACTTTTATGAGCAATCGCCCGGACTGGAGGGACAGAACAACTTGCAACAACCGTAGTCCCTCTTCTTTCTGGATAATATGAGTTTTTAACCCTAACAGGGATATTAGCTCTCATGGCAGGAAGAATCGATCGAGGATGAAATACTTTAGCCCCAAAATAAGACATCTCGGCCACCTCATCAAAAGAGAGTTCTTCGATGAGCCTTGCTTTTTTAATGAGACGAGGATCTGCCGTCATGACACCATCGACATCCTTCCAGAGCCAAATTTCCTCTGCATGTAGGGCTTCTGCAAGGTAAGAGGCAGTGAGGTCACTCCCTCCTCTTCCCAAAGTCGTGATTTCCCCTTTTTCCGTTTTACCAATAAAGCCAGTGACAATAGGGATGCCTTGATCAAGAGGCACTTTAATCTCAGCATGGGGCATGAGTTCACCATTGCCAAATTCCTCGGTAGTAATGACTCCAAGATCCCAAGCATCATAAAAATGGGCGGTAATACCCAGTGAATTGAGGTAGGCAGCAAAAAGGCGAACGGAAAGTCTTTCTCCAAAAGAAACAAGGTGATCTCTTTCTTTTTTACCAAAACAGGCATTGCGTTTCAGTAACTCAAGATACTCTTCGAGCTCTTTAAAGAGGTCAATGACAGCCAGGACCTGAATTCCCAGATCTTGCATAATTTGATTGTGCAAAGCAAAGATGTCTAGGTAATCCACCTTGCCGAGCTGAGTCTTTTCTCCCGCTTCGAGGAGATAGTCGGTCGTTTTCCCGATGGCAGATAAAACAACGATAGAAGGACGGATCCTCACAAGGTGTGAAAGGGCCCGAAGGCGCTCTGCACTACTTTGGGAAGACCCTCCGAATTTCATGACGATCATAGACCGGCATGATAGGGAATCACTCTTTTCTATACAATAAGAGAGAGCCTTCGCGATATTTTAGCCCAATACAAACCATAGAGTCGTCTTTCATAAAACCCTCTAAAATAGGATCTAAAGGTGCCTCCGCCTCGGAAAGTAAAGAGGCACCATCAAAAGAAACATCTTCACAAACAGCATCTAATTTAGGTACCCTCCTCAAAGACATCGGCTGAAGAAACTCTGTAGTCTCCTTGCGTTTCCAAATGATCCATTCAAGACCGGGAGTGGCAACAAAACGACGAATTTGTTCTTTTTGCCATACACTACTTGTTCTGTCTATCACGGAATCAAGTCGAGTCGCCCCTTCAGGGATAATAGAATTCATCCCCGATCCTTCTCCAGTACGGCAAAACCGGATCTGAAAACTCATAATTATTCCTTAATGTACATGCGGAGAATTTTTTGCGTTTCAATAGGGCGATCCATCCCGTCGGTACGAGTTGATTCAAGTTTTTGGATAATATCGTACCCTTCTGTGACCTGTCCAAAAATAGTATGCTTCTTATGAAGCCAGGGAGTAGGAGCTGTTGTAATAAAAAATTGACTTCCATTGGTATTAGGCCCGCGGTTAGCCATGGCAAGAAGACCTGGTTTGTCAAATTTCACCTCTGAACTGACTTCATCTTCAAATTCTTTGCCCCATACAGAAGAGCCTCCAGCACCGGTTCCTGTAGGGTCTCCGCCCTGAATCATGAACCCTTTGATAATGCGATGAAGGGTAATTCCATCATAATATTTCTTTTTAGCTAGCTCGATGAGATTTTGGCAGGCCTTGGGGGCCACTTCAGGCATCAGAGCAATTTCTACGTTTCCTTGTGTGGTCTCGATCACAACAACCAGCGACTTTTCTTTCATATTTCCATCTCCATGTAAGTGGGTTAGTACCAATAATGATATCAAAAGACACCATCTCATCTCAACCTCCAAAATTTGTTAAGAAATTACTTTACCTTAAGTCTTTATTTTCCGCAATCCCTCTTCTCCCTAAATAAGACGCTGTCCCGATTCCAATGAGAAATAAAAACGTTCTTACCAAATTTGAAAGGAGTTTTTAAATAAGATCTCATCCCCACTTCAAATCCATATGCATCGGCAATATTTTCTATCCAAAGTCCCATCTTTTTTAAGTAGGACTCCCTTTCGAGAAAAGTGGGATTTTGTTTTAATTTTTCAGCTGCAAAGCTTCTTATCTTTGCTAATTCAAGTGTAACTTTGCACCTCATATCCTCTTGAAATTCTCTAGTAAGCTCTTCTATCTCATAATGGATAAAACTTCTAGGTTTCTTCCCCCCTAAAGGAACCTCATATTCCCCAATAGGGACTTTTCTTATCACATGAGTTTCTCTCTCTATAGAAAATGTGACAGTAATCAAGATTCTCGATTCCATGATGGTATATGCGTAATCAAACTTACCTAAATCAAGAGCATCAGCTACATGGAGAATCCTATCCTCAGGCCAGAAGTAACAGGGGATAGTCATGTTTTTATCACCATCTACTATTTCATATAACGACACCTCTCTTGTTTCAAATAATTCAAAAATACGATCGTTTGAAATTGTGAAATTAACAGAAGTCGTAGAATTTAGAACAGCCTCTTTTAGAAAATCATCGAGAATCTCTTCCCTAGCCTTGTAATACACATCAAATAACCGATTCAGCACATGCACATCGGGAAAAAAAGAAAAAATAGACGGCTCAACACCCCTCAAGACTTTATAGAGCTTAAAAAGTCTCATCGCAAGGGTTCCTTGCCTTACCATGTTGACTTGTTCTTTTGAAAGAGATCCTTCCTGAATTAAAAATTTCCAGCTATCAGAATCCAAAGAAGTCGCTCCCCCCATCTCATTTTCTAGAGCAAATTGCTTCAGGATAGACTCTATCTGTAAAACCCATTCACCTCGTTGTTCTTCTTCTACAGAACCCACTTGAACTTCTATCCTTTCACAAAAAAGAGAATAAAATCTTTCTTTTTCGTAATCTCCATATCGTACTGAAATCTTATTTCTTTCTAAAAATGGACCTTTAGTAGGATCAAAATTGATGGAATACCCCCCCAAGTAAAATTCTTTACTTTCATATAAGGCGATCTCAAAGTAGGCTGCAATTTTCTCAATATGCAGCTCGATCGCTTGCATATTCAATAGAGCCTCTTTCATTACCGAATTCTTACAAAGAATACCCCACTTTCTCTTGCGCGAATCGGCTCCATCCAAGGATCTTTCCGGTCGAGCTATCCCTGCTCTGACAGCAGGAGGGATAATTTCTTCCCCTTGCTTATAATAACCCGAAAGAAGCTCGCCTAGGATCTTTGGCCCTGAAGGATAGAGGCTCATCACCCGTTCAGCCCCCTCCTCTTTTAAAGAACGATAGTGATGCAAAAGAAGTTTACTCAATCTTTCATTACGTAAGATGTTGTGTTGAGGCAAAGTTAAAGAAGTATATTCCACAAGAAAGCTTAAACTTGCTTGATCAAGAGGATGGGTCTCTTGAATGACCCTTTCAGCAAGGAAGTAAATCCTATTTTCTAATTCACCAATCCATTTTTTTATTTGTTCAGAAGGTGGAGGTTTCTCGAAACGACCCCTATACTTCTCAATATCATCACATAGATTAAGAATATCAAGCTCATTTTTTGATACGCAGATCACCATGAGAGGATCTTTTGCGTAAATGAAACGGTGTGGGCATTCCAGTGAGAAAGGAGGTAATTTTTACCAAATTTAAATGGATGCTTGAGATGAGATCTCCTATTCACTTCAAATCCGTATGCAGTGGCAATCTTTTCTATCCGAAGCCCCATCTCTTGTAGCTGAGATTCCTCGTCTATAAAGAAAGGATCTTCTTGCATCCTGGTCGCTTCATCGCTTCTCAGCTTTTGTAAAACAACTTTAGCTTTTTCAAGCATATCTTCTTTAAACTCTCTGGTCAGCTCTTCCATCGTATCATGGACAAAATGGATGAGATCTCCATCCTCAAGAGACACATCATATGTCCCAATAGGGACAATCCTTGTCGGTGTCTCAAATTGGACTGTCATACGAACACACAGATGGGCTACCTCATGCCTAAACTTAAACTGGCCAAATCCAAGAGCCTCCGCTAAATGAAGTTCTTTATCTTCAGGCCAATAATAAATTGGCAAAGAAAGCTGCTGGTCAGCAACAGACACCCTTTCATACCGAATCGGTCTTTGTGCAAAAGATTCTAAAATCAGTTCATTAGATTCCTCAATATTAACAACACTGTTTGACTTAATATGAATATCCTGCAGAATCGATTTCAGGGCAGTTTCCCTTTGCTTGTAATATACATAAAATAAGCGATTCATCACGTGAACATCTGGAAAAAAGGAAAAAATAGCCGCCTCTCTACCACCTAAACTCTGATAGAGATTAAAAAGTCTCACAGCAACAGCCCCATGTCGTACCATATTGACCTGCGCTTCAGCAAGACGCCCCTCTTTAAGGAGAAATCTCAAACTATCCCAATCCAGGGAAGAGGTCCCTCCCATCTCGCTTTCTTCAGAAAAGCGAATGAGTGTCGCTTCTATTTGTAAACACCATTCCCGTTTTTGTTCCTCAGAAACTCCCCATTGCGCCTCAATCCTTTCGCAAAAAGAGATAATCGATCTCTCTTCCTTTGGATCTCCTAGCAAGATCGGAACATTTTCCCTATCTAAAAATCGATATTTAGGATCCGTATTAAACTGAAATGAACGCTCAAAGGTTTCTTCTCCGTATAAAACAAGACCATAATCCTTCGCAAGATTTTGAACCTTAAACTTTATCGATTGCAATTTTTCAATAACCTGACTAAAGAGAGGTTCTCTCTTTAATCTCCTACAAACTTGTCTACGCCTTTCCATAAGATCGTCTCTATTCTGTCGCTCTTGGTACTTCATCAACCGTTCTACCATTCCCTTTCCCTTTGAATCGAAATGATGGTGTACCCTTGAAGGATCAAACGGTTGCTCGCTCAAATGAAGTTCTCCTCTTTTATAGGAGTAAGAATAGATAGACCAGGGGGCAGGAATGAGCTTTTCGTCGTTCCAACAAAAAAAATAGATTAAATCAGTCGATTCTTTTGTCTCGTTATAAGAGCGGTAAAAATACCCACGCCCTAAAGCCTGAGCAATGCGCAAATGCACGTCAGTGTTATTTTTACAAGAATGATAATCCAAAAATAGCCGCTGTTTTTCTCGATAATTATCCTTCAAACCTGCTGAAGGATATATCAGAGGGGGCCCCTTAGGAAAAGACTGTTGTAATTCAGCAAGAGGCAATGAAATATCGAGAAAAAATTCTTCTGCACTTCCATAATCTCCCCCTAAAACATGTCTCTCCCGTTTTCTCCAAATATGCTCTGCAAACCCCTGTCTAGCATGTTGAATAATACTATGAAAAAGGGGCATCATCTCCTGATCAAGAACCTCAAAATAATGAGAAAGTAAATCTTTAAAAGGAAGAATACTCCTCTTCCTCTTTTCCTCATCAAGAGCGGTAATCAAGAGATCGACAATACGCAGCAAAGGTGCCTTTTTCTGACCTTGAGGGATCAAGGGGGCCTCAGGATAAGTGTCAATCCCACTTAACATATTAACTCATCCCCTCAAGAGAGATAAGACCAGGAATTTTTACAGGCAAATTCTGACCATTGAACCCAGCTGGATCACCTAAAAGAGACTCCCCCCTTGTTACATTAAATCTATAGAGAGAGAGGATTTTTTGAAGTGAAGCTCCCCGTTTTTTGAGTATTTCCTCTTCTGCTCTAAAATCTGGATTACCCCTTAGCATCTCCTCTCCACGCTCGACAAGTGCTTTCCATTTTGCTTCACATTGACCTCTTATTATTGTGGAAAGCTGAACCCTGTCCTCTTCAAACGTAATATGGGAAACAATCTCTCCTTCGGAAGTTTGTTTTTGGGAAAGCTCTGATTCCTTAATTTTGAGTGCATATCTCCTTATTAAACTCCGCCTTTCTGACATTTTGAAAAAAAACTGCACACTCAAAATTTCTGTTGTTAGATTATATTCCCCTTGAAGGTCAACTTCACCCAAATTTAAAGCCTGAGCCAAATGGAAAATCTTATCTCCATTGTGTATATAATAAGGAATAAAGATCTCCTTATCTTTAAGTTGCATTTTCAGATGTGGAGGAGGCTTATCAAAATCGGAGCTCTTAAGAGACAGATCTATAAAAAACCGAGACCTCTCACCTCTATTCCCCTGTTTCGTAGAGAGACTGGCCAGACATTCCCCACCTATCAACTCCACCACCTCCTGAATAAGTGGCCCTAGTCGTTTATTTCTTTCTCTGAGATATGCAGCACATACCTTTTCTAATTCCCGAATATCAGGAACTTCCCTTCCATGCCGAACTAAACCTGCTTTCTCTGGAGACAATCCCCCTTCCTGAATCAAAAAATCCATCTCTTCTATATCAAGTCGAGATTCCTGTATAAAATCTTCCTCAGGATCTCTAGGGAGGAAAGAAGGAGATGATTTTGTATTTATAAAAGGAAAAACAGGGTCAGTATTGAACGCATATACCCTTTGAAACATTTCACTTCCGTATAAGGTGATACCAAAATGCCGCGCTATTTTTTGAATCGTTGCCTCCATTGCCCGCATCACAGATACAGCCTTTTGAAAATCAGGATCTTTTGTAAGAATCTCTCGGCTTTTCTCTCGTAAGGCTATCAATGTCTGCCTATTCGTTTTCTTCTTTAACCTCTTCATCCGCAGAATAATCTCCTGAGAACTTTGATGTGCTGTAAATTTCGAACTATCAAAGGGGTGAGGTACAATCTCCTTCCCTTGAAGTCTCTCTTTAGGATATCTATAGTCATATAAAGACCACACAGAAGAATCCTCAATTTTTTCTCCGAGGCCCAAATTAAAAAAATAATAGACAGCAAGCGAATCTGTCTTCTCTCTGCATTGACGATATATATACCCTCCTCCCAATGCCTGAGCTAAGTAAAGGGCCTTAAACCTAATATTAGATATATATTCATAACAAAGTACAACATCTTCTTTCCCACTTAAAGGCATTTTGGGATAAATTAAAGGAGGACTTTTCTTAAACTTCTCTAATAACATACTTAAAGGCAAAGAAATATCTACATAAAAAAGGGCTTGCTGATCCAATTTGCCCGCATAAGAACTTTGAAGCCGTGTTTTCCATACACTCGCGAGAAGTTCTTCCCCAATTTGGGTGGTTACCCTTTTGACAAGGGGGGGAATCGTGTCGTGAGCCTGCGTGAAATAAGTCGAGAGAAGAGCTTTAAGAATTTGTGTACCTGAGGGATAGCAAGACATCACCCGAGATAAACACATTCCTCTCGCATCATAGTAAGAACATTTCCTTCTTAAAGAGAGATAACTACATAAAAGAGGTTTACTTAACGTTTCGTGAAGCAGAATGTTTTTTTGCTCCTGAGTTAAAGAAACCTGCCGAATAATGAAGTTAAGACTTTCTTTATCTAGAAGAGGTTTGTCTTGAATACGTCCTTCAGAAAGGCGAAGAATCCAATTTTCTGACTTACAAAGCCATTCTTCAATTTGCTCAGAAGGGGGTTCTCTTCCCATACGGTCTGCGTAATACTCAATATCATTGCTTAGATTGCGTATCTCATTGTTGATACAAGAACAAGAACCCCCACTTGAGATTGTCATTTCTTAACACTTTCCTTAAATTCAAGCCAAATGGTAATCTACGTGACTAATATTTTCACCTTAAAAATTTGACTAGCATGTTACTTTCCTCTTTTTCCTATAGCATCCCCTTTTCCCCTGCTCTAGTAGAAAGGCTGAATTGTTTTCCAGAATTCCTGATCTTTTACTCGGAATATCTTGAAAAAATACATTATCTCTTCCAATCAGTTGAACAGGTCCTGCACCCAAGTGTTTTTGGTTCTGTTGAAAGCGCTAGAAAGCTCTTTAATCGCGATGTGAGTGTGATGATTGTAAAACCAGCAGAACACTCCATGGCAGGCATTTATCAAGATCCTGAATGGGCAGCAACGCCTCCCTGTCTGGCTGAAGCATTAGCAAGTCGAATTAAAAGGGTAAAAGAGGTAGTAGTCGCCGAGTTATGTCGATTTCTGGCAACTGCAGAGATTCCTATGATTAAAAATTTTCTCAATGCTGGGGATTGCATAACCCTTTACATGCAAATTCTCCCTAGCGGGATTCCTCCTACATTTAAACTCCACTTCCCTCAGCATACATAAACAAGCTGAAGAGTTGGTATTTCGGCTTGTTTGGGTATAGAAAAAAGTAGACCTAACATAAAGTCATCTGTATACTCGAAAAAATATGATCTCCTGCTATCTTATTGCCGCAACTTACCTTTTTTCTGAGACTATAAATCAAACAACAGAAGAAACAACATGGAAATATACCGAAGAGGCTGAGGGTGTTGTCATTGAAGCTACAACACCTAAACACACAACTCGCATCGAATGCACAAAAGAGCTTGAATTTTTACGGATGCTCATCTCTTCTCCATCAAGCACTCTAGATATCAAAAAACAGGATACCCGTCTTACAGCGACTGAAATCTCTCCCAAATCAACCACTTCAGAAACTTACCCCCTTAACGGTAAACCCTGGATACAGCAGCTATGGTTTGGTCTTGTCCCTTTTGTTAAAAAGGGAGACCAAGAGATCAGTTTTTATATCGTTAACCCCGCCTCTTTAAAGATGGTTAAACTCTATGCAAAAAAAATGGGAACCGAAACCCTAAAGATTAAAGAGACAGAGTATCTTGCTCAAAAAATTCTCCTCTCTCTTCCCGGCTTTCGAGGCCGTTTTTGGAAAGCACATATCTGGTTTGACACCAAGGAGTTCCGCTTTTTAAAATATGTGGGAAATAAAGGGCCTGGAACAGAAACCTCAACCATTATCTCACTCGGCGAAATAAAGTGACTGTCGTTTATTCTTCAGAAAAAGGGTATCTTTGTCCCAAATGCCAAGAAGCTCTCTCTTTATGCCGCTGCCATAAAGGCCCTATTAAAGTACGTCTTGAAAAAAATGGACGTGGAGGAAAGGTGGTTTCCATTGTAACCAACCTTCCCCTTAAAGACCTGGATAAAATCGGCAAAGAACTCAAAGTGGCTCTTGGAACTGGGGGCGCCGTTAAAAATGAGACGATCGAAATTCAAGGGGATAAAGTATCGGCCATTCAAACTTGGCTCATTAAAAAAGGGTATAAATTAGGATGTATTCTACTGCTTTGTTTTCTTACCGCATGTTTTAGAGAAGAAAAGCTTGTTTTTCCAGCGCATCCCTCCATTAAGATGATCGGACTCACTTTTTGTGAAGAGCTCAATAAACCGGGAAGCAACCTCATTTGCAGTACCCCCCTTTTAGAAGAAGAAGCACTTCAACTCTTTAAAGAAGCACTTCCCCTCTTTACGAAAGCTCCTTATGATCACTTTATGGCCCTTACGTTTTGGGATAAAGAAGTTAACCGGATTGGAAAACCCTATGTCGCTCGCCTTGAACTGCGCGAAAATCAAATTTACATTTACTACAAAACCGAAGATAGCGAATATCTCGAGAAAGAAGTTAAAATTGTATCTTTATGAAAATTGGCATTGTTGGAGCCACTGGCCTTGTAGGCAGTTATCTTCTCCCCTTTCTTCAGGGGAAGGGATTTGAAGTCTTTGCCTTTAACCGCTTAAAATTAGAACCCATTCCCTGTGATGCTGTCATCAATCTGGCAGGAGAGGCTATCGCTGAAGGAAGGTGGACTGCAAAGAAAAAACAACATATCTTAGAAAGCCGAGTGGAGATAACAAGACAAATTGTAGAAAAGTTACAACCCCAATGTCTCATCTCAGCATCTGCAGTCGGTTATTATGGGCACCGCCCTCAAACACTTCTCGATGAAAGTTCTCCTAAAGGAACCGGTTTTCTCTCAGATGTATGCCAGGCGTGGGAAAAGGAAGCTTTTCAAGCACGAGGTCGAGTAGCGTGCCTTCGATTCGGAGTCATTCTTTCCAATCGAGGTGGGGCTTATGACAAACTCAAACAACCCTTTCGATTTGGATCTGGAGAACACTATATAAGTTGGATCCACCTCCATGATGTCGTTAGGGCAATTTTTTGGATTCTCACGCATGAATCCTTAGATGGAGCGATTAATGTGTGCTCACCCCACCCCCTCACCCAAAGACAGTTTGTTGAAACGATCAATGGAAGGAGCTTTCCACTACCTGCCCCCTTAATTAAATGGGTTTTTGGAGAAAAAGGAGAAGGGCTTCTTCTTCAAGATACAAGAGTCCACCCGTCTCGTCTTTTACATAGCGGTTTTACCTTTACTTATCCCACCCTGCGCGATGCGCTAATCGAGTTGTAACAAAGGTCACTGTTTTAGCCCAAGCGTCTTGAGCAGCCTCTTTATTGTATACTTCAGGACGAGAGTCATTAAAAAAAGCGTGATTTGCATCGTAAGAATAAAACGTATGTTCTACAGAATCCTTCCTTAATGCCATATCTAATTGATGCACCACTTCTGGAGTGACAAAGGCATCTCTTGATCCAAAAAAACCGAGTACGGGGCATTTAATTTGATGGAACTTGGGATGGACAGCGCTATGGATACCATAGAAATCGACACAAGCACCTATATCTGAGCTAACAGAAGCAGCATAAAGAGCGAGCTGTCCTCCCATACAAAACCCAATCACTCCCACTTGTGACGAGGTGACTGCAGGATTTTTCAATAACTTTGAAGCTGCAAGACTCAATTCTTGAGCTGTTTCTTCAATATTCAGAGCCATCATTAAGCGGCCTGCTTCATCCGGTTTTGTCGTTGTCTTTCCGTGATACAAATCAGGAGCATAAGCAACAAATCCCTCTTTTGCAAATCGATCGACAACAGATTTGATGTGATCTACTACCCCCCACCATTCAGACAAAACCAAAATGCCCTTTCCTTTCCCTTGAGGGGGATATGCTAAATATTCCATCAATCTTCTCCGTGTACTCTATTTATCAAAAAAGATAGGATCTATAGCACATCTATGAATTTTCGGTCTAAGATCTCCCTTTTTACGGCCTTTTTCTTCGATTTTTTTAGTTTCTCACTCATGATTCCCCTTCTTCCCATGCTGATTTTTGAATACTGTCCAGAAACAAAATACCTAACCTTAGGCTTTCTGCTAGCCTGCTATCCTTTAGCCCAAATGATAGGGGCTCCCTGGCTCGGCAAGCTTTCCGATCGGACAAATAAAAAACAGATACTCTTGATCGCTTATCTAGGTAATCTCATCGGCTATCTCCTTTCTGCACTTGCCCTTTACACGGGATATATTGGGTTTTTATTTTTAGGGCACCTCGTTGCTGGAGGCTTAGGAGCGAATATGAGTATGACCTATGCTTTACTTTCGGAAGAATCCTGCCAAAAGAAAAAATTTCAATCTTTCTCTTTGACAAGCCTTCTTCTAGCAACAACCTTTATTTTATCCCCCCTCATCTCGAAACAACTTTACCTGCATCTGGGATCCATACAGCAGGTAGGGATGTTTACACTAGCAATCGCCTCCCTAGCCACCCTTCTGAATATCCTTCTTATTCAATCCATATTTATCCCACCCCCTCTCTCCAAGGAAGAAATAATCGAGCCTTGCGAAAAACCGTTGCTCATAAGCACCTTTTTCTTTTTTTTCGCTTGGTATGGATTTATTAAATTTTTTCAAGCTTATGCCCTAGATCATTTAGCACTTACTTATGACTCTTTTTGTAATCTTCTCTCTTTGATGGGAATCTCAAGTGCGATCACACAACTGTTCAACTCCCTTTATCACGCCTATTATACTCCAACACATCGCATGCTTAAGGGAACCACCTATCTACTTGGGTTAAGTTTCTGTTCTCTTCTTTTAGTGAAAAGTTATGCAATGATAGTCATCATCACCTTAATTATAGCCATTAGCCACGCAATTATTTCCCCCTATTTGCTGTACGCATTTGCCAATCTTTCATCTGCAAGAAAAGGGCAAAACATGGGGGGATATCAAGCTATTCAATCTTTGGCTAAAACGCTAGCTCCTCCTATTCTAGGGATAGGGATGACGGTCTCATTACAACTGCCTCTGATTCTCTGCAGTCTTTGTCTCTTCCTTTCTCCTGCCATTCCTAGGTTACAAATGCGCAGCAATCGCCGCAACGCAGCAGCTTCCTCCAGCACAAAAACAGTATAGAGCGATCTGTGCTACGAGAGAAGCAAGGACAAGTAACATTCCTGTCCCAAACGTCATAGGAAATCCGACAAGCGAAGTGATAGCCACAGCCCCTCCAATGGGGATAACAACAGAACAAACCTCTTTAAGAAGCTTTTCCCCTGCATAGGAAGGATTGCCTAAACCGATACAGTTGCTCCCTTCCTGAAGTAAGATATGGAAAATGGCCTTGCTAGCCCCAAAAATGGCAGCAGGAAGAGCCCCAACAGAAGTGAAAAGAACTGCAGCTCCTGATGTGATAAGAGCATCACATCCCACCTCACATAAAGGGTAGGGGTGGCTTAATTGTTGAGTTACCGGTGTCATCTAAAACCTCCAAAAATTTTTAGAAAAAAGATAGTCCTCTTTTTTTTGGATGTCAAATCTTATTAGCTTGATTTTGATTCTCTTTTTTTATATACTTCCTGTCAGAACTTTTTACTGGAAGAGTGGCAGAGTGGCCGATTGCGTCTGTCTTGAAAACAGAAGTCCCGCAAGGGTCCGTGGGTTCGAATCCTACCTCTTCCGCCAATGTAACGAATTCGAACCCTTACCCTCCTCCAGGAGGGTAAGGGTATCGATATTACTGTGGGCTACATAATATGCCCGGCTCTGAATCAACCGATCCCCTTCCACCACACACTCGCTAGGCACCGGCTCCATCTCTATACTTCCCAATAAATTTTTTAACGCCAAAGCCGCCATCTTAGTATCCCCACCCAAGGTCTCATGCAGCTTATCCAACCGATGCTCCATCCATTCTTTGGCCGGTGTCTTAAAAGCCCCCTTCCTCAGGGAATTTGCATGAAAAATCACTTGACTCCCAATATCTTGAGTATCGAGTAGGATGGGGCTATTAAACCCCCGTCCTCTCACACCACCGTACGTACGGAACCGTATACGGCGGTTCATGATCACTATGACCTAGCTAATACCATCTTTTTCATAGATAGATATCCCATTCCTTCGATCACATTATTTGACAAAGCTTTGTGCATGCCTGGAGTTATAGCCATTCTCCATGGTCCTTTATTAGCATATGCGGTGTTCTTGGCAGTACGTTTCTTGAGTCCTAGTGTTCTCAAGCGTTTATACCGTGTTCTGCCGGTCTTCCATTGCCTCCAAAGAATACCTCGTATCTTGCGCCTAATCCATCCATCTAGGTCCTCAAAGATGCCTTGTACTTCTGCTAGTCCAAAATAATTAGCCCACCCTCTGGTGATTGGCATAATTCGTTTCCGGATGCTCTCCTTCACTTCACTGCCCCTCATCTTCTTTGTGATGCCTTTTATTTTATCCTTTAAGCGTTTAATTCGGCTTTCGTGGACCGCGATCTTGTAGTTTCCTTTCGTCTTAATGAAAGTAAATACTAAAAATTTGCGATTCTCAGGATTATCTACTGCACTTTTCTGCTCGTTGGAAGGACGGCACTAGAAAACTCTTCCCCGTCTCTTTTATCTCTGACTCGGGGCTGGCGAACATTGATCGGCCCAATGCCCGTGAGAATATCACGCTCAGGGAGATAACCATTTCTGGTGACTAGGCGGTTGTTCATCTCCTCCTTCATCTCAACGATAGTATTCACAAAGCCAGGAACTGTTAGATTTCGTTTTCTTGCACCAAACTCACTCCCATTATCTGTTTGGATCACTACTTCTTGTAAATTCATTCCAAAGGCCTTCAAGTGGCCAAGGTAAACTTCGGTTAGCATTTCAGAGTACTGTTCACTATATTCATTAGAAAAAGCTACTATCGTAAAGCCACTTTTCACATCTCGAATTGTATACTCATACTTTGGAAGAGACCCTTCTTCCATTTGAGGCGAATAGTTAGAGATATCATAGAGGTGCTTAACATCTTCCTGGTGATGAGTGAGACTTTTATATTTGGCCTTTACCTCTCTTAGATCATTTTTTTTCTGATATTTTTTTCGATGCTTACGCAGGAGTCCTTTTTCTTTTAATATCCGGTAGATCGCTCCTTCTGAAGCCTTCAATGAGGGATTAAAATACTTCAGCCGCTTTGGTCCATAGCAGGGCATTTCCTTGCGTTTTTCGATAATTTGCTCTTCAACTTCTATCGAGGTTTTAAGAGGGCTATTGAGGGGGGCTCGACTCTTATTTTGCAGCCCTGTTGTCCCTTGTGCTTCAAATCGTCTGCGCCAAGTTTTGATTGTATTTTTGCTACAGCCATATTTTCGTGCTGCTGGCTTATTTCCATGAATCTGTGCATATTGAACAATCTTTTGACGGAATATTATTTGTTCCTTAGAATCCCTATTAAACATACACATCCCATACGCTGTGGTTGAATTACACTCTGACTTCATAGCTCCCTCTTTAGTTGTTTTTGGTTAATTAACTAAATGAGTTATAAAGTCTTTTTTTTTAAATTATTACTTTCGGCGGCGCGCCCCCCTAGGGGGTGGCCCTTTTCTTTTAGTTATTAAGAAATATTTTTAAATACCTATGAAACTTCTCCTGGTAAATCTCCCCGAAGCACTTTAATCTTATTTCCTTTACTAGCTCTAGGAGGTCAATATCTAACATTATAGTTCCGATTTAATTAAATTCCTTGATTTTTAAAATGCATTTAATGTATTATATAGAAAGTATAAAACGAGGTTTTATGTCAGTATTTTCAATTTCAGACGAAGTTTCAATTAATCAATTAATACCTTTATTCTCCTTCCGCACCTTAAATCAATTTAGTGAAACATGCTCGGGATATAAAGCCCTGGCAGATCAGGTGTATTCGAAGCTACTAACTGATATAACCCCTTTATTAAATGAGTATACATGGCTTAGTGAAATTACGGGTGATACTCCAGCAATAAGAATAGGCTCACTATACAAATCTCTCTTTCGAGAAGGTTTTGATATCATAGATCTATCTCCAACAAGAGAATCTATAATAAATATTTTAAATAGAGTTGATTTAACAAGAGCTCATCCTGATTATGATATACAGCTTATGTTTATGTATCACCAGATCCCCGATGCGGATACAACCATTCTGGCAGGGGCTCCAGTAGAACAATCTCGTAACATTCGTAGATGGATGGATGCGAATCGAGCAGCTTTAGCTGAAGTAACAACACTGAATTTATCTGGGTTATCTTTAACTACAGTTCTTCACGAACTCGAAATCTATTTCCCTTCCCTACAAACTTTAAACCTTAGAGCTAACAGACTCACGACGGTTCCTGATTTCTCTCATCTTCCCTCCCTACATACTTTAGACCTTGAAAGTAACAGACTCACGACGGTTCCTGATTTCTCTCATCTTCCCTCCCTACATACTTTAGCACTCTCAGATAACCGGCTCACGACGGTTCCTGATTTCTCTCATCTTCCCTCCCTACACACTTTACAACTTGCATATAACCAGCTCACGACGGTTCCTGATTTCGCCCATCTTCCCTCCCTACACACTTTACTCCTTCAAGATAACCAGCTCACGACGATTCCTGATTTCTCTCGTCTCCCTCTCTTCGAGATATGATCGAAAGTTGTGGATGAAAGACTAAAAGGAGCATATCCTTCTTGATTTTTCCAGGCAGGAAAAAATCAAACAAAAAGGAATATGCTCATGAAGAACTTTACCCTTCCGCAAGTTAAAAATCCATCGGAGATTCCAACTCGTTCTATTCTCGAAGAAGTGATTCGAGATGGAGCCAAGAGAATTCTCCAGGAAGCAATTGAATATGAAGTCCTTGAATATGTACAGAAATTCAAGGAGATGAACAACCGCCTAGTCACCAGAAATGGTTATCTCCCTGAGCGTGATATTCTCACGGGCATTGGGCCGATCAATGTTCGCCAGCCCCGAGTCAGAGATAAAAGAGACGAGGAAGAGTGGCAGAGTGGCCGATTGCGTCTGTCTTGAAAACAGAAGTCCCGCAAGGGTCCGTGGGTTCGAATCCTACCTCTTCCGAATAACTAAAAGGCTCCACCGGAGCCTTTTTTTCTCAAACAATAGACAAAAAAAGTTTTAACATGGCGTCCACTTTTTCAATAAAATTATCGAAAGACCTAGAATTTATAGGGATTAGATCAAGCCAGAGCGATTAAGTGTTAGAAATGCCGTAAGCTATGATACCACCTGTCAGGTTAAGGGCATTGATTCCCTTTGATTGAAGAAAAGAAGTAGCCTTGCTCGACCGGGCACCACTGCGGCATATCACAACAATAGGTCGATCTAGAGGAAGCTCTGTATAACGCAGCTCTAACTGCCCTAAAGGAATCGCTATAGCAGGCTCAATAGAAGAGACCTCCCTTTCCTCCGGCTCTCTTACATCCAGAAGCCAATATTTTGTTTGATCTCTTTTGAACATTTCAATAGAAATTTCAGTCATTTAACCCCCAAGGCGCCATTACATCTCCAAGATTCAGATAATGTCTCTATCATTTCTTTCTTAGACCAATCAAAATGCTTTGTTTGTTCCAACAGACCCCCTAAAACTCCCTCTTGACCTCTTTCTAGGATCAACATTAACTCATCTAAAGTAAAAGAACCCTCGTTAAGTGCCTTTTCATGACTTCGAGATAGTAACATCACCAGCTGTTCAAAGTCATCCCACGAATCCTTTAATAACACCTTAAGGTAATTGATATTCTCTTCATTAAAATTAATATCAAAATGAGGCGAAATTATAAAGCTTAGAATTTTAGTAGACTTACCATCTAATATTAGCTCTTTTCCAACCATTAAAAACAAACACATGGAAAGAGGAGCTTCTATAATAAAGGCAATTTCCTCTAAACTTTTTGCTCTGGGTAAAGTTTGAAACAATTGGATACAGAACAAATAGCGGCAACTAGCTACCTCAAGCGCTATTTCTTTTTGTATGGATTCAGTGGGAAATATCCTCTTAAATGCATCATCTATTTCTACATCACTCCTAGATAGCTCGCTCATTCCCTTGTTAATTTGGCTAACATTCCACTTCAAAGCCTGAGCCATTTCAAAAAACACACAAAGAACCTCATCAATTCCTAAATCGGTCATCTCTTTGACTGGAGGAAAAGTGGGAGAGAGATAAAGGGGAACAAGAGCCATATCCTCATCCGACAGTCCCATTTCTGCATGACAAAAGTAGTCCCAAAACGGCTTATACCGAGCCATATCCTCCAAAACTCTTTTTTTATACGCTCCCCCATTTACCTCCCAAGAGGCTTTTAAATAGGGGTGAGTAAACAAAGACCCAACCAAAACCTTGTCAACATCCACATCCTTGACAAATTCCGAATCAATTAATTTGGCTCTTAAAGCGACCAACTCAGGATTCTCCGGCTCTGTACAAAGTACCTGTATTATTCGATTGGTTATAAAAAGAAACTCTCTTGAGCAGTAGCGTGCATAATTATATGTATGATAAATATCATGCATACCGAAGGTAAAAGGGCCTGTAGGTCTTCCGTCTGCACTACTTGGTAAAAAGAGGCCTTCCACTTGAAGGGCTAAAACATGAGAAAAACGGAACCTATCTTGAATAATGTTTAGTTCTGTCATCGTACCAAGACGAGGAATGATAGACGTAGGCGTAACAGGGTCTATGAGATCAAAAAATGATTTTAAGGCTGAACATGAGGGAAGGATAAGATTCCTTTTTTGAGTTATTCCCAAAATATCGCTTTGTTTTTCTTTCAAGGGATATAGACTACCGTAGGTTGCAATCTCAATCGCTTTGATCATAGGCCCCCAGTATTCTATCGGTCCCTTAGGCATAGAGATCACAAAAAGACATTGATCAGCCAGGGGTTTCTTTGTAAGGTTTGACTTTAAAGTTGCTATCCTTTCCTCATCCCATTTAAAGAAACATTGAAGATATTTTTCATATTTTGGAGAGGCGGGATCTACAACACGAAAGGGTGCTCCATCTATTTTTTTAGATGGGTTAAAATCACGTTGCCATCCACTCGATCCAAAACTATGAATGGTTTCTGTATAAACAAATTCTTTGAGCGCTGCATAAAGTAGACTTATTGTCGCAAATTGATCGATCGTACATCTTTCGGCTTTAAGAGCTGCCAAAGCCACAAAGGGCCATTCCGTATACTCATGGCTCGACCAAAACTCCCCTTGAAAAGGGGCTCCACCCTCTAAATCTAAGCATAATTGATCTATAGAACCTGGCAGTACGCGAGATAGGGCCCTCTCTAGGATGTCTACCTCCCCACTCGTCAGGTAACGCGTTAGCTCATGCCTATTATAAAAATTTAAAGGTGTCATAAAAATTACGGGGCAGGATATGTGATAAAGCCATTTTTCTGCACTATGTTTCCCTTTTAATCTTTATCGAATCCTATGAAGACACTCCCCACTTCATAGCATAATTTTAATCTCGGCAAACCAAATCTACTTCTACTCTCTTGCAAAAGACGTATATGAATACCCTCTAATTTAGCAACAGAGCGGTAAAATCTTACTAATTGCTCATCAGATCCGTCGGTATGTAGAGTGACCCTATTAAGCCCCTGATGACGTGCTTCACGAAAAATTTGTTGCATGATCTCTTTTCCAATCCCTTTTCCATGTAATGCTTTTATCACTGCAATTTGAGAAAGATACCAACTAGGTAAGCCATCCAGCTGTTGAGGAACAAGAATGGCATACCCAATTAATTCCCTGGAACTGGAGTCTTTAACGGTAATTCTTGAAGTACCCAAAGATTCCAATCTTCCCCTTGTCATCTCAAGATCTTCCTCATCCCAACCAATGGATGCTTGAATA
Source organism: Simkaniaceae bacterium (assembly GCA_018062315.1). Classification (GTDB taxonomy): domain Bacteria; phylum Chlamydiota; class Chlamydiia; order Chlamydiales; family Simkaniaceae; genus JAGOSM01. Next base: position 52,470 of record JAGOSM010000001.1, read on the forward strand.
ACGGCGATAGCACTCTCAATTTTATCTAATTTCTCGGGATTACATGCAGATTTATATTTTACAATATGTGAAGGAAGAACTGGACTACACATAAAAAACAACCTAGTTTAAAATAACATCATCTACAAGCAATTGTGCAAACAACTCTTTTTTTGACCAATTGCAACGCTCCGTTTGTTCCAAAAGGGGTCCTAGAACTTTCCTGTGACCACTATTAAGAATCAAATCCAGTTCATTCAAAGTAAAGAAACCTTCATTCAATGCTTTTTCATGACTTCTCGAGAGTAGATTCACAAGCTGCTCAAAATTTTCCCATGATTTCTCAAATAATGAACTAAGGCGCAAAAGATTTGCTCCGCTGAAAATCAGGGTAAAATGAGGAGAAAGAATGCTACTTAATGTTTTTGCAGATTTACCTTGAATGAGGTAGTATTTCCAATAGTTAAGATACAAAATGTGATCAGAAGGCGCTTCTTCAATAAAGGCAATTTCCTCTTTGCTTTTTTCTAAGGGAAGGTGTGCAAAAAGATACATGCATAATCGATAACGATCATGAGCCGTACCGTCGTCCCCCGTTAATCCAGTCACCCCTTTTCTCATCTGGAAAGTTGTCCATTTCAAAGCCTCTGCCATTTTGATCAACGAAAGGACATCTTCCCCCATTCCAAGGTCGAGGAGTTCTTGATCTGGGGGAAATCTGGGCCCTGGATGTGGAGGGATAAGGGCCATATCCTCAACTGAAAGCCCTACCTTATCATAGCATATATAATCCCAAAATGGCCTATATGTAGCGATATCTTCCAAAATCTTTTTTTTATAAAATCCCTCTCGTGCATCCCAAGAATCTTTTAAATAGGGATTATTAAAAAGGTGTCCAACCAAATACCCCTCGATTGATAAATGATTCAAAAATTCCCCATCTATCAATTTGATTCTCAACATCGTCAATATAGGATCATTGATAGACAATGTGAGAACTTGGATCATCCTGTTCGTTGCAAGGAGTAGACTTCTTGTCAAGGAACTCCCATAAGTATATGTATGATAAATGTCATGCCACCCAAAGGCAAAAGGGCCGGTGGGATATCCATCTGCACGATCCGGCACGGGAATCTCTTCCATCTCCAGGGCAACAACATGCGAAAAACGAAACCTATCCTTCACAATATCCGATTCCATCATTGTCCCCAGGCGAGGAATCATAAAAATAGGCATGTCAGCATCCATGAGTTCTGAAAGCAATCGGACGACGGGAAAGGCAGGGAGTATCAGCTTTCTTTTTTCAGCACCCCCTAAAATATTAATCCCTTCTTCTACAAAGGGGTACAAACCTTCTTGTGTAGCTATCTTAATCGCCTTGATCATAGGAGCCCAATATTCTATAGGAGTTTGAGGCATTTGCACTTCAAATAGACATTTATCCTGAGGGGCAAGTTTTGCAAGCCTACGATGTAACTGTATGTACGCTTGTTGATTCCACCCTTTGAAAAAAACCGGAAGATATTTTTGATATTCTGGAGATAAAGGGGAGATCACGCGCCACTTTTTATCCTTACATTCTTCCTTATCGCAAAAATGATGAATTTCCCAGCTTACCGGTGTCAGGGATCTCATACTATATCCGGTTTCTGTATACACAAATTCTTTTAGTGCCGCAAAAAGAAGACTGATCGTCGCAAATTGATCAACAGTACATCTTTCCGCTTTAAGGGCTGCAAAAGCGATAAGTGGCCATGTTTTATAAGGATGCCTCGACCAAAACTCCCCTTGAAATGGCATTTCACTTCTTAAATCTGAGCATAACTCATCGACGGAAGTAGGAGGTACACGAGATGTAGCTATCTCTAATCTTCCTACTTCAGAATCTGTCAAGTGGCAAGTTAATTCCTGTCTATCGTAAAAATTTAAAGGTGCCATAAAGATTATGGAGAAGAATATGTCAGAGGGTCATTTTTCTGCATCATTTCTTTTGCTTTAAAATTTATCGAATCTTATCTATCATTCCAAGCATCTTTAACCAAAGGAAACCTCTTATGGATACAGTTTCAACCTGCTTTACAAAGGCCTACCAGGGAGTTTCTTCCTGCGCAACATTGTGCATCAATGGGGCCCATTCACTTCTTGATATCTACCACAACGCCATGGCGGATCTTAAGGCTGCAGGTGAAGCCCGCGAACTTGCAAAGAGAGCGCAATTTATCAAAAATAATACCGACATCTATGGCTCAGCAGAAAAAGCTGCCCAAGCCTATGAAGACATCCAGACTCAAGCTGCAGATACTTATAGAGAAGCCATGAGAGAAGCCATGAAAGAAGCTTTCTAAGGCCACTCTGCCGGTACTGGTGATGGCTCGGTTCAGTAATTAATTTTTTCATAGTTCAAGCCCGCAATGCGGGCGCAAAGTTTTTGTTTCTCCCCCCCTCTTATTTTGGTGTAATTTTCTCTTTATTTATTATAAGTATTAAATTGATTTTAATATTTAAAAATTAGTTAAGATTGAATAAAAGAACAGAAAATGATTAATATCTGAAACTATATCTTTTAATCCAAACCCAAAGGACCCTTATGTCTGCATTAATTACATCTTGCACAAACAATGTTTGTGTTCCTACTTTCCAAGCTATGGATAAATTTGTGACCTGGAATGCTCGTGAAGTAAGACAGCTCAATACAGTGGCTATCATCTCCTCTCCTCTTGCATTCCTTGCAAAACTTATTAACAAGTTAATCCTTCCCTTGATCGCTCAAGCAGCTCTTCGCCACCAAGGGAGCTCTGAAGCACTTAAACTTAAAATGGGAGCCTACCTCGCAAGCCGTTCCAATGCAAATCTCACAGCAATTTTTAACCAACTTGCCCCAGAAATCCAACATATCGTTGATCGAAGAATTTATGACGATCTCGCATCGATCCAACACGGTGGAGTGGCAGTGATTGACACTAGACATGCCTACTTTGGACAGCGCTTCCGTGAAGCAAGCCCAAATCATATCATTGTTAAAGCAGCTCTTATCAAAGCTTGCAATGATCGTCTTGCTAACCCTGCACTTCGCGCTTAATTAGATGACAAAAACCCAAATCGCAAGATTTGGGTTTTTAAAATAATTTTAATATCTAAAAATTAGTTCAGATTGAACTAAAGGTATGAAATTACTTATTATCTAAAACTATAAAGTTTGATCCTAACCAAAAAAGGAGACCTATGTCTACACTAATTACATCTTGCACAAACAATGTTTGTGTCCCTAGTTTCCAAGCTATGGATAAATTTGTTAGCTGGAATGCTCGTGAAGTCAAGCAGCTCAATCCACTTGCTATCGCTTCATTCCCTTTTGCACAACTCGCTAAACTCATCAACAAATTGATCCTTCCTCTTCTTGCTCAAGCAATATTCGCTCATGCAGGAACCTCTGAAGCACTTAAGCTTAAAATGGGAGCGTACCTCTCTGCACGCCCTAATGCTAACCTTGCAGCAATTTTTGCTCAATTTGACCGTGAGACACAAGATGACACCGATCTAGCCATCTATGAAGCAAGACAGGCTGCTGGTGATGACGTAAGCAACCCAATATTCGGACAGGATTTCCGTTTAGCGAATCCACAACATGCTGATGTTAAAGCTGCTATGATCAAAGCTTGTAACGATCGTTACAACAACATCCGTGCTTAATTTTCCTCTTTAAGCAAAAAAGGTCGATTTAACTATACGTTAGATCGACCTTTTGATATTTTAAAGAAATGGAAAAGATTCATCTAGCATGGAAGATTTTTATCGTCCATGGAGTGATCCCAACTCTTTTTAAATGCACCGATTTCATCGAATGGCATGGAAGGCAAATTTCTTTTGAAAATCCTCTAGCCACACTTGTAACTCCCCTAACATGGATCTCTAGACTTGTCCTTCAGGTCGCGCTTCCTTATTTTATTAAGCTTATCTTAATCTCTCACCATGCCTCGCAGCTGGAAAAACTCAAGGCGATTAAACACCTACTCCCCCCTCCCAATCGGTATCATGATATTATCCTGGAAGATACTCATAAAATACGGAAACAAATGCGCCTTATTTTTCATTATATGCCAACAGAGTATCTTAGGAACCTTGATAGAGCGATCTTAAAAAGCCGCCGCAAAGAACTACCCCACCCTTCTCTAAATTTTAGTAAGAAATTTCGAAATAAACACCCTACCAGCATTACAGTCACTGCTGCCATGCAAGAAGTATTTAGACATCACTCTATAGAATGGCCAAGAAAAGCCCGTTATATCGGTCAGGGGTATTTTGAAGCCTTAAGAAGAGCACATAAGCTCAAGGAAACTGCGAAAGGAAACGGAGATCATTCTCGCTGAGAATTCGAATATCAGGAATGCCATACTTGAGTAATGCTAGCCTTTCTATCCCTCCACCCCAAGCATATCCCGAATACACCTCAGGATCAAGGCCTCCCGCCTTTAAAACCTCTGGATGAACCATTCCAGCGCCGCAAACCTCAAGCCAACCGGTCTGTTTGCACAGGCGGCACCCTTTGCCACCACATTCGGTACACCGGATATCCACTTCCATGCCCGGTTCAACAAAAGGAAAATAACTAGGACGCACCCTCAGCTCAACCTGTTGATTAAAAAGTTTACTGTAAAATGCTTCCTTAGTTGCAAGGAGATCGGCAAAGGTGACATTCTTATCTATATAAATGGCATCTACCTGATGAAAAAAAACATGAGACCTCGCCGAAATGGCTTCATTGCGGTAACACTTACCCGGGGCAATCACTCGGATAGGAGGTGTGAGATTTTCGAAAAGGTGCTGCTGAATCGATGTAGTGTGGGATCTTAAAAGCAGATCATCTGTCACATAAAAAGTGTCTTGCATATCGCGAGCAGGATGATCTGGAGGAAAGTTAAGCCCCCCATAACAATAGTACTCGGTTTCGAGTTCAGAGGAATATTCCACAGAAAAACCCATAGAAATGGCCACTTCAATGACCTCATCCAGCATCTGAATGACAGGGTGTTTTTTCCCAAGAAGAGGACGTCTTCCAGGAAGAGTCACATCAACCCTCTCATGAGAAAGTTTATTTTGAAGCTCTTGAGCTTCTGTCTGCTCTATTTTAGATTCAAGTTCAGACGAAATAAAATCTTTTAACTGATTAATGGATTGTCCCATCTGGGGGCGCTGATCTGCAGGACATTCTTTCAATTCCTGCATCAGCGCCTGAATAGGTCCCTTACGACCTAAAAACTTGACCTTTAACTCCTGAAGATCGCGAGAAAGAGAACAACCTACTAAATCAAGCTTAAAGGCCTGACGTAGCTCTTCGATTTTCTCGCTGATCTTAGATGTCATGGGCGTCCTTTTTAAACAAGTGCCGCTTTAGCAGAAGTTGCAATTTGTGCAAAAACTTCTGGCTGATTGACAGCAAGGTCTGCAAGCATTTTTCGGTCGACCAAGCAGCCTGCTTTTTCCATACCGCAAATGAGTTTGCTGTAGGAAAGGCCATTGATACGTGCAGCAACGTTGATTCGCTGAATCCAAAGGCGACGGAAATCCCCTTTCTTCCTCTTGCGATGCGCTGTAGAGAACTGAAGGGCTTTCATGACAGCGTTCTTTGTTTGACGAACGTGTCCTCTACGGTCTCCAAAGAAACCTTTTGCAAGCTTCATGAGGCGCTTACGGCGCTGTCTTGAAGCCACACATTTTTTAATTCTTACCATTTTAGACACCCCCCATTAAACGAACGTATAGTTTCAAAAATCCTGCTTTTACAGTATCTACTTTCTGAAGCTGTCGTTTTCTTTTAGGAGATTTTTTTGTCAAAATGTGGCGTCTTCCCTGCTTATGTCGCAGAAGTTTCCCTGTCGCTGTTTTTTTAAAGCGAGAAAGGAGCGCCTTTTTTGTTTTAGCTTTTGGCATACAATAACTCTTCCTTCATTAGCCATCTCACCAAAGGTGAGTAGGCGGTTATTTATTTTTTCCATTAGGTGCAATCACCATGGATAGCACCTTTCCCATCAACTTAGGATGGGCTTCACAGATACCAATATCTGTAAGATCTGTGACAAAACGCTGCATTACACTGCGACCCACTTCTGGGTGGGTGATTTCTCTTCCCCGAAACATACAAGAGAATCTCACCTTGTTGCCCCGCTCGATAAATTCACGCGCATGTCGAAGCTTGGTTTGGTAATCGTGCTCGTCGATATTCGGCTTGCACTTTACCTCTTTCATCTTACCCTGCTGAGCCTGGGTCCGCTTCTGTTCTTTCTCTTTTTTCGTCTGCTCATAACGAAACTTTCCGTAATCAATGATCTTGCAAACAGGAGGCTCTGCTCTCGGTGAAATTTCTACAAGATCTAAGCCGGCTTCTTCAGCCATCCTCATTGCGTCACTTGTCACAACGATCCCCACTTGTTTCCCATCTTGGTCGATGAGTCGCACTCGGGGAATGCGGATTTGTCTATTAACTCTCAAAGTTCTCCTGTCAATTTTTGAATCACTATACTACACTCTTTGAATTAAATGCTAATGGGATATAGCTGACTCGAACAGCTGACCTCCACCATGTCAAGGTGGCGCTCTAACCAACTGAGCTAATACCCCAATAAACGTAAAAAATGTTACACTAGATGACAAAAAGAAATCAACATCTATCTCTTGCTCATGCACTTTGGAAGTCCCATCTCTCAAAAAATGACCTTGTTATTGATGCGACTGCAGGTAATGGGCATGATAGTCTCTTCCTCTCTACCCTAGGAGTCCATCTTTATGTGATGGATATCCAAGAAAAAGCTTTACAAACGACAAAAGAGCGCCTTGCCCACTACCCCCATACCCACTACTTTCTCCAATCTCACGCCACATTTCCCTCTCTCCCGAGCCCCCCCAAACTCATTATCTATAATCTAGGATATCTCCCTGGAGGAGATAAAACAGTAACTACCCAAACATCCTCCACCTTACAAAGTCTTGAAGCTGCCACCTCACTCCTCCTCCCTGGAGCCCTTATTACTGTGATGTGTTATAGTGGCCATGCTGAAGGAGCGAAGGAAGAAAAAGAACTGATCTCTTTCTACTCCGCTCTCAAAGGGTGGGAAGTGACTCATCACAGGTGGCTTAAGCACTCTCATGCACCATCCCTTATTAAATTAAAAAAAAATTATGATCTTCCAGATATTAAAGAAATCGATTATACCCCTATTTAAGATGGAATGTATCAGAGAAAGTTTAAGCTGGGATGAACTAAGACAATTTTCAGAAGAGATTCATGGACATAAACTCCCCCCTGCTACTCACCCTACCGAAAGACCTGAGGTCGTAGAAATTGCACTCGAAATGATCGATATGGCGTCAGGATTTTATTTAAATACAGATTTTTCTCTACAAGAAGCTTTTTTTCGATTAAAAGCCCTCTCTTCTGACGTCAAAATTCCCCTAAACCACTTTCTCCATACACGAGGGCTCAAGCTCGATCAAATTGAAGATGGGGTCATGATTGCCAGAACGCTTACCGAATTCGTCAATGATATTCTCATCCAGAATGGACAAGGAGCTCCCTCTGATAAAGAGCTAGAGCTTCTTTTCTGCATGGATGCATAATATAAAAAGAGCCACAAATGAGAAGCGTTGCCCCCGCTTCCTTGGCTCTAAACCATTCTTCTTCAAAAGATCTCATGGTTTCATACGGTGCATCGATTCGAATCAGGCGATAATGTCCTTCTTGGATTAGGACAATTCTTTCTCCCCTTTTTTCAAGGAGCGGAAGACATCCTATCCTATTTCTCTCTTTAGAGGATCCGTAAATGACATGAATTTTTCCCTCAATCTGAGAGAGCAACCTTTCCATGGCATGAGGATTATGAGCCACATCAAAAAGAGCATGCCCAATCTTTTCAAAGCGGCAGAAAAGTACCTCATCAAGCCCTGGATTAGGAGCGATTCCCAACTCTTTCAGAGCACAGGCGGCAATCTCCCAATTTTCCTCCTGAAATGTTGCTCTTCTCGGAGCACGGATTAATTTATGAGCTTTATTCACAATACAAGGATACTCGATTCCAGGGCCAATGACGACAGGAGCTTCTCCTTTAATAATACCCGATTTATTTTCTGCAATTTCCTCAAGAGTTTCACCCAGATATTCTTGATGATCATACCCAATAGAGGTGATAATAGAAAGGATGGGAGTCACCGAATTAGTCACATCGTGAGATCCCCCAATCCCCACTTCAATCACGGCATATTCCACATCTTCCTCAGTAAAATAAGCAAAAGCAATTTCAGTAAGACGAGAAAAAAAATAGGGAGGATCTAGGGGAAGATCTGTCAGATACTTGGATGGAATAGGGACTCCATTGATTTGGATTCTTTCATTCACCTGCTCTATATGAGGAGAAGTATAAAGACCCACTTTTTTCCCTGCATATTGCAAAGCCCGTGCAATTTTCAAGGAAACGGTCCCTTTCCCATTCGTTCCTGTAATATGAATCACTTTACGCATAAATTCTAAAAAGAGAAAAAGGTAGCTTTATCCACCGTTGCAAGGCCAAGAGGAACATCGGACATTCTAGCTCCATGAAAATCAGACCCCCCACTGACTAACCACCGACGCTCTAGAGCAACTCTTCTCCATTTTTCCTTAATTTCATTTGAAAAGTTCCCATAATAACATTCAATCCCATCAAAATCCATCGTTAATAGATCTCGTAATTTTTTTTGATTTTTAATCAAAGCAGGATGGGCAAGAAATGCTTTTCCTCCCGCTTCATGAATAAGATCTAGCGTCTCCTGCACAGAGAAAAGCTCTCCAATGACATAGCAAGATTGCTGATCTCCCAGGTACAGTTGAAACGCCTCTTTCATCGTTTTAACATACCCCTTAGCTACCATTTGTTCCGCAATATGGGGACGCCCTATCGTTCCTTTTCCCAAAAGCTCACTTTCTTTGATATCCATCCCTTCTTTCTTTAATTTGTCTAACATCCCCAACGTACGTCTATGCCGTCTGTGTTGATGCTCAGCACAAAAATCCCTCATTAACTTGCTATCACTCGGGAAACTATACCCAAGCACATGAACACTCTCCTCCTGATGCTGGGCAGAAAGTTCTACTCCTGTTTTCAAAAAAAGCTGCAACTCCTCTGCAAGAGAAAATAAGGATGGAGTATAGGCGTCAATCGTATCGTGATCAGTAATAGATAGGGCGGATAACCCTATTTCTTTTGCTAGGTGAAGCACTTCAGTAGGAGTTAGCGTACCATCTGAACATGTTGTATGAATGTGTAAATCGGCTTTAAACGTCATGTGAGTCTATTATAAAAAAAAATTTAATTAAGGCAATGCCCTTCTACATCAATAAAACGGGCCTCAAGGCTCAGGTGAACCCCCGTGATATGAGCGACTTCTTGCTGCACTTTTTTAGCCAAATCCAGGACATCCTGCTGAGTGGCTTGCCCTACATTAACAATAAAATTGGCATGAAGAGAGGAAACCTCAGCCCCTCCTACTCGGAGCCCCTTTAGCTTACATTGATCAATAAGGGCTCCCGCACTCCCTTCAAGGGGATTACGAAAAATACACCCAGCAGAAGGATCTTTATAGGGTTGTGTTTTCATCCGGTACTCAATTAAAGCCCTTTGATCTTGTTTAGCTGATGGGGAAGGCGTCAATTTAAAACGGGCAGCAATAATCATCCCCTTATGATCTTGAAAGGGGGAATGGCGATAGGCAAACTGAAGGTCATTTTTGAGATAGGTAGAACGCTCTCCCGACAAATGGAGATAATCGACATCCACAAGGGGATCTTTCGTTTCTTGTCCCCCAGCCCCTGCATTCATAAAGACAGCCCCTCCTACAGTTCCAGGGATGCCAGATGCAAATTCCAAGCCCGATAGTCCCTGTCTAGAAAGGCGGGTACCGAGGAGAGAAAAACTGTACCCACTCCCTACTCGGACCTCATTTTCTTCCATAAAAAATTGATCCAATTTATTCAAAATCACCACCCCGTAAAAACCCCGATCATCAAAAATGGTATTTGATCCCTTGCCTAGAATGTAATAGGGGAGATGAGTGTCTCGAATAAACTGAAAGACTTGTTGGAGAAGCTCTACTGTTCTAACTTCGACAAAATAAGGACATTCCCCACCAATTAAAAAGGTGGAAACCTCACTTAAGTTCTTCTTTTGAAAGGGTATCGAGGATGGCATTGACATAAGATCCCCCCTCATGAGTTCCGTACTTGCGCGTAAGTCTAATGGCTTCACTAATTGCTACTTTTAAAGGGATTTCATCATCATAAACCATTTCAAAAACGGCCAATCTCAAAACATTTTTTTCAATCGCCGAAATGCGGCTAAAAACATAGTCTTTAGAGAAGGTTGTAATCCATTCATCAATTTTCGGCAAATGACAAACGATTTTTTTAAATCTCTCTTCGATAGGAAGAAGATCTCCCTTATGTTGGGGGTGAAGCTCTTCTATCTCAAAATCATGATTAAAATCATGAGCATAAAGGGTTTGCAGAACAAGTTCTCTAAATTGCTTCTTGGGCATCTCACGCATATGGTGAAGTATACCTCTTTATTCAATTATACACCAGCCAAACAGGCGTAGAGCGCCTCTATGGCAGACTTGAGTTTCATATGGCAAAAAATAGCCTCCCTCACCTGCTCCACTTTATGGGAAGCTCTAGGGGAATCTTTGTGATTTTGAAAAATTTCCTCTAATAATCGGTCCACTTCAAGAGCCCATTGATAGGGGTGGGTTTCCCTTAGCTTTTCGATCTCTTCAAGAGATAGTGGCGGGGTTGTTTTGGAAGAAAGACAGGGCACTTTGACAGCTCGTGACCGAATCGTGGGGAGAATAGATTCTAAATCTGAAGTCAAAAGGAGAATGATAGTGGTTTCTAGGGGCTCTTCTAATGTTTTAAGAAGGGCGTTAGCGCTACTTGGCAACATTCTCTCAGCCCCATGCACAATCAACACTTTATACGCCGACTCAAAAGGGAGGGTCATCGCTTCCTGAATCAACTGTTTCATGGAAGCCATGGGGTGCATCGCACTTTTTCCTTCGGGAAAATATTCAAAGAGATTATGGGTATTTCCCTGCAAATATTCCTTTGCAAGGGCTTTTGCCCTCTCCTCTTTATCAGAATGAATAGGTCCAAAAAAAAGTCTTACATGGGACATATGGTGCGACCGAGTTTACCATTTACCGCTTCCATCGTCAATTTAAAGACAGCTTCTGGAGATCGAGACGCGTCAAGAGAGACAATCCGGTCTTCGTGTTGCTTGGCAAGATGTAAAAATCCCTCCCTTACTTTTTCATGAAATTGGTTCCCCTCAGACTCCATCCGATCTTTTTTCCGATGAATGCGGGAAAATCCAAGATGGGGATCTATATCGAGATAGATCGTAAGATGGGGCTCCAAATCATGAGCTGCAAAAGAACAGAGCTGACTGATATCGAGTTCGCGAGCGGCCCCTTGATAAGCAAGGGTAGAATCGGTATACCGATCACATAAAACAATTTTATTTGCTTCTAAAGCAGGAAGAATAACCGAGTGAACATGTTCAGCCCGGTCGGCTAGAAACAAAAGAACCTCGGTGCGAGGGGAAAGGGTTTCTGACTCCAGGAGCAGCTTTCGGAGCTGCTGCCCTATCAGAGACCCCCCCGGTTCTCTTGTCTTAATGACGTCAAAGCCCTTCTTGACCAGGGCATCAAAAACCCGGAGCATAAGGGTCGATTTACCCGCCCCCTCACATCCTTCAAAAGTGATGAAAAGCCCCTCAGCTGTTTTCATCTTCTCCTTCAATATGCTCTACTTTTTGCATTCCCATGATGAGGTCATCAAGTTTAAGATGAACGACACGTACCCCTTGAGTTGATCTACCCATCACCCTGATGTCTTTCATATTCATTCGGACTGTTTGTCCTGCACTCGACATCATAATGACACTGTCTAGATCCCCAACAGAAAGAGCTCCTATGACATATCCATTCCGTTTATTGACAATGATGGAACGAACTCCCACACTGCCTCGATTAGTTTGTCTAAACTCTTCGACTTTTGAACGTTTGCCATATCCGTTTTCACAAACCACAAGAAGAGTTTCATCTCCTTTCACAACAATACAGGAGACAACGCAATCCTTCTCATCTTTCAGTCTAATACCACGTACGCCGCGGGCCATTCTTCCGATGGGACGAGCTTGATCTTCGTTGAAGCGAACCGCCATTCCTTCCCGTGTAAACATCATCACCTGTTCATTTTCATGAGCAAGGTGCGCTGAAATGACTTCATCCCCTTCATCAATATTAATCGCATAAACCCCTTTACGTCTTGGGTGACTAAACTCCCCAAGGAGGGTTTTCTTGACGACTCCTTTCTTCGTCGCAAGTAAGATCGACGCTTTTTCCTCGAAATCCTTAACCCGGAGAACGGTTGCAATTTGCTCTCCCTGGGAAAGTTCTTCAAGGAAAGTAACAAGAGGTTTCCCTTTAGTTCGTCTTCCTGTTTCTGGAATCTGCCAAGCTTTCAACCAGTAGACTCTTCCAAAATTAGTAAAAATCATGAGGTGATCATGGGTTGTTGCAACATAAACCCCTTTGAGCACATCAGATTCTTTTTTCATATCCATGCCGATAACACCCTGACCACCCCTTCTTTGCTCTTTAAAGGCAGCAACGGGCATTCGTTTGATGTAGTCATCATTAGAAATCGTAATAATAATGGACTCATTAGGAATCAGATCTTCCATCTGATATTCCCCTTCAGCAGCCATGATTTCGGTCTTACGAGGAGAACTCTCGTGTTGCTGAATTTCGGTCAACTCATCTTTGATAATCCCACGCACAAGCATTTCATCCGCAAGAACCTTTCTGTAATAGGCAATTTTTTCCTGCAAGCTTCGGTATTCTTCCTCAAGCCTAACTCTCTCAAGACCTGTTAATTGATAAAGGCGAAGCTCTAAGACCGCTGTTGCTTGTCTATCACTGAGGTCATAAGTGGCCATCAAAATCGATTTGGCATCATCGCGAGACTGACTCGCTTTAATGATTTTGACAACTTCATCAAGATGATCAAGCGCTTTTAAATACCCCTCTAAAATATGGGCACGCGCTTCCGCTTTATTGAGCTCAAAACGGGTTCTTGCTCGAATCACTTCGATACGGTGTTCAACCCATGCAGCAATGATTTGCTTGATATTCATGGTTCTTGGCAGCCCATTATCGAGGGCAATCATGATACAACCAAAAGTCACCTGCATATCGGTAAACTTATAAATCTGATTCAGGGTAACGTCGGGGATTTCCCCTTTTTTGAGTTCAAGAACAATCCTCATTCCCTGTTTGTCTGACTCATCCCGAATATCAGAAACCCCATTCATCGTCTTTTCATTAATGAGCTCAGCAAGTCGCTCAATCAGACGTGATTTATTCACATTATAAGGGATCTCATCGATGATGATTTTCTGTTTTTCTCCCTGAGAGGCTTCTTCAACATGCATTTTACCTCGCAGGTAAATTTTGCCCCGACCGGTATGATAGGCCTCTTTAATCCCTCGATAACCACAGATCGTTCCCCCTGTAGGAAAATCAGGAGCAGGCATTACTTCCATGATTTCGTCTACGGTTGTCTTAGGATCATCAATAACGAGCATCGTGGCTCTGATCAGCTCATCAAGATTATGAGGTGGAATATTTGTCGCCATCCCCACCGCAATCCCAGAGGAACCATTACAGAGAAGATTGGGAAACTTTGCTGGGAATACAGTAGGTTCTTTTTTCGTCTCGTCATAGTTAGGAACGTATTCGACCGTATCTTTGTCTAGGTCTTCCATGAGAGCCATCGAAGATCTTGTCAAGCGGGCCTCTGTATAACGCATCGCAGCAGGGGGGTCTCCATCCACCGATCCAAAGTTTCCCTGCCCTTGAATGAGGGGGTATCTCATCACCCAACCCTGAGCGAGGCGCACAAGGGTAGGATAAATAACAGACTCTCCGTGGGGGTGGAAATCCCCAGAAGTATCCCCGCAAATCTTAGCGCACTTTCTATGCTTCGCTCCAGGAGAGAGATTAAGTTGTCTCATTGCATAGAGGAGTCGACGCTGAGAAGGCTTTAATCCATCTCGAACATCAGGCAGCGCACGAGAGATAATGACCGACATGGAGTAGCGTAAATAGCTCTCCTTCATCTCCTCTTCAACATTGCGTGGAATAATCACTTCATTTTCGGTATATGACATACTTTACAACCCTAGATATCTAAATTTTTCACTGACAAGGCATGCGTTTCAATAAATGAGCGGCGAGGAGCCACTTCATCACCCATAAGCATGGTAAACATGTGGTCTGCGGCAATTGCATCAGGAATAGTGACCTGAACAAGTGTTCTAACAAGGGGATCCATAGTGGTTTCCCAAAGTTGGTCAGCGTTCATTTCTCCAAGACCCTTATAACGCTGGACTTCAATTCCCTTACGTCCATTTTTTCGAACATAATCGATCAGCTCTTTCAACATAAAGATGGGAGTCTCTCCCCCCTCTTCATCAATCACATCTCCAATTTTATCCTGAACTACAAAATATTGTTCAAAAATAATCCCAAATGGAGAGAGCTTCTCTTTGAGTTTGCGCAGTTTGCTTTCCTCATAAAGCTCAAAGAAAACAAGAGGCTTTACTTTGAATTGAGAAGTTTCTGAAGTCCGTTCCTCTTCTGGAATAGAAGCCACTTTTTCAAGATGACGCTCTCTTTGAGCTACCTCATCTTTAATACGAAGCTCCTCAAATTGCTCCATAGAATGAACAAATTCATTTCTATCATCAAAATGAATAAGAAACTGAGGGAGGTGCCCCTCTTCGTTTTTAGCAAGGAGGAACTCTCTAAAAGGAACCCCCTTCCGTTCAATCTGATAAATCATTTGCTCAATTTCTAAAAGCAAATAAACAAGAGACTTAAGCTGTTCTTTTTCAATAGGTTCATTATGAGAAGTTAGTCTAAACGACACATCCCCAATTCCTAAATCGAGAAGGTACTCATCCATTTCTTTTTCAGAATGAATGTATTGACTCTTTTTCTTCCGATTGACTCTAAATAAAGGAGGTTGAGCAATATAGACATAATTATTCTCGATAAGAGCGGGCATGTGGCGATAGAAAAAGGTTAAGAGGAGGGTTCTAATATGAGAACCATCCACGTCCGCATCCGTCATAATAATAATCTTGTGATAGCGGAGTTTCTCAAGATTAAAGTTATCCTTTCCAATACCGCAACCAAAAGCAGAAATCATGGTTCCCACTTCTTCATTCTTCAAGACTTTCTGTAACCTGGCTTTTTCAACGTTGAGAATTTTACCTCTAATCGGCAAAATCGCTTGATAACGTCTATCTCTGCCTCCCTTAGCAGATCCTCCCGCAGAGTCTCCCTCAACGATATAAATTTCACATTTTGAAGGATCTTTTTCTTGACAGTCAGTGAGTTTACCAGGAAGCCTTGAGCTATCTAGAACCGTTTTCCGAAGGGTAAGTTCCCTTGCTTTTTTCGCCGCCTCTCTCGCTTGAGCTGCAAGAACCGATTTTTCAACGATCAGCTTAGCAATATGGGGATTTTCTTCGAGAAAAGTCGTGAGTTCTTCGCCCATAATCTGCTGGACAACCGATCCCACTTCACTATTTCCAAGGCGCTGTTTCGTCTGCCCTTCAAACTGAGGATTAGCCACTTTGACTGAAAGAACTGCTGTAAGCCCCTCTCTCATATCATCTCCTGTCACAGAGATCTTATCGCTCTTCATCAGATTTTTTGTTTTGATGTACTGATTGAGGGAGCGAGTGAGGGCCGTTGAAAATCCCGTAACATGGGTTCCCCCCTGCCTAGTGGAAATATTATTCACATAGGAATGGATAATTTCGTTGTAACCATCATTCCATTGAAGAGCCACTTCAAATTCAAGAGGACCGTCGTGGAGTTCTTTTTTTCCGCTGATGTAAAGGGGTTTGTCAAAAAGAGGAATCTTCATCTCGTTGAGATAAGAAACAAAGGAAGAAATTCCCCCCTCATAATTAAAGCAAACCTCATCCCTTCCAGATCCTCTTTCATCTTTAAAGAGAATTTTAATTCCCCGATTTAAAAAAGCGAGTTCCCGGAACCGAGTCATGAGAACATCGTAATCAAAATCGACCGTCTCAAAAATGGTATCGTCGGGATAAAAACAAACCTGAGTTCCCCTTTTTTTGGTATGCCCAATCATTTTAAGAGGTTCTATCACTTTTCCCTTAGAAAAACTCATGCAATACATGGATCCTTCTTTAAAGACAGTAACATCGAGTCTTTTTGAGAGAGCATTGACGCAAGAAACCCCCACTCCGTGGAGACCACCAGATACTTTATAAGTGTTCTTGTCAAATTTTCCTCCTGCATGGAGGATCGTCATGACCACTTCAAGAGCAGAGACATCCCGTCCCATTTTTTTCGATTCCGTTTCGTGTTTACCGATCGGAATTCCCCGCCCATTATCTTCAACAGAGACTGATCCATCTTCGCGCAGAACAATCTGAATTTCATTACAAAATCCAGCCATCGCTTCATCGATACAGTTATCCACTACCTCGTAGACAAGTTGATGGAGTCCATTTTTTTGTGTATCTCCGATGTACATGCCAGGGCGTTCTCGTACCGCCTGGAGTCCCTCCAAGACGGTAATCGAACTGGCGTCATAAGTAGATTGTTCTTTTGTCATCCTGATCCTTTATTACCCTATGTAAAACACGATATCTTTGATCGTGAGTGTTGGAAAGCGTCGTTTCAATTCAGAGAGAAGGGCCCCTTTTTCATGCTCCCTCAATAAACTGAGGAGTGTAGCGTTTTTGACCTTTACTCTCAATACACCTCTTTCAAAAGAAGTTGCAGCCGTCATGGGAGCTAGTTTTTCACCCACCACTTCAACCCAAGCCCCCATGATCAATTCGCCCCCTTCTTTAAAGGTACTCGACATCGACTGGAGAACTTCTGGGATCAATTGTTGAATATGCCGAGCAGTGGGTTTAGTCCCTGAATAGTTCTTGGGAATGCGCTTCATTAAGAACGGATGATATCAGATTTTTCTTTGAGATCAAAGGAGAAAATGAGTCATTAAAAAAATACAACCATTGCCCTCTCTTGTCCAAGGCCGGGGTGAAAATAAGCGATTTCCCCTCCTCTTTTAAGTTCTGAAAAAATGAGCTCAATCATTTTTTGATACACCAATCTGCGATGATGCCAATTTTCTATCTTCATCTTATTTTCTTTGAGAAGCCCCTCATAAAAAGGGTCGGTTTCAAAAAAACCTCCCCTAATAAAGCTTCTAAAGGCAGGTATCTCATCTAAAGAAGAGGGGTACCAATCCCTCATTTTTGTGTGCTGTACAAGCAATGTAATCAATTCATCAAGCAGATGAGCACTCCACTCCTCAAGCAAAGATGAAAACTCTCTAAAATTGGGGATCAACGACCTGTATTCCTCCCTTCCTCTAAAAAAAGAGATGAGTTCTACTTGAATGGATCCCCTTCTCTCCTCACTTACTTGAATCGGATGAAATGCTTGATCAAGAGAAATTCCCTTACCCTCTATAAACGTTAGGTGGTTAAGGTAAAGAGTTTCAAACCCCTCTATTGCCCTTTGTGCCTGTGTCGCTAATGCAGGCTTCCACTCTTCTATACTAGGCAAATAAGTTTTGGCAAGCTCGAAAATTATCTCAAAATGGAACGGAAAAAGGAGAATCGCATGCCTTGTCTGTTCAAAATAAAAATAAAGATGCTTTGCGCCTACATAAGGTGCAAACGTTTCTAAATCTACCAAACCTATTTTGCCCACCTCTTTCTCTATAAAAGGAACTAGGTTATCATACCTTCCTGAAGGAACCCCACCAAATGCAGCATAAACACTCCTTCCATCATCCACAATATCTGGAAACTTTGATCGAAAAAGCAACCCTACAAATTCGGTAATAGCTTGGGTAAATTTCTCTCGATGCGCGATATAAACACCGAGAAACCTCTTAAACTCTTTATTGGCTTCAGGAAGTTTTCGTTCAATCAATACCCCTCTATACAATCTTGCTGTTGGAATAATTAAATGGGTGTAGTTTTTTCTTATACAAATTGCCCGAGCAGATTCCATCTTACGCCAGCGACGCAACCCCCTACTCTCTCCCGTACATTTGATGACAATAGGTAGTTTATGAGGAAGCAATACCACCGACCTCCCATTCAAAGACTGAGGAAGAGACTTTAACGCAGTACGGTCATCGATCAATGCCACTGCTTTTTCAAAAAACCGGTAGTGTAACCAAATTTTACGGATATCCTGAGGTTCTCTTCTTACTAAATAACCTCGCCAAAGACTTTGAATCTTTAATGACGCAGACTCAGGATCAAAATCTGATCTTACAGAAACGATCATGTAAAAAAGGTAAAAGAGTGTTTTATTATAATCAAGAAATTTGATACAACTCCTACCCATGGATAAATCACAGATCTGGACGATGTTCGATAAAATTTCCCCTTCGTATGACCTAGTTAATAGACTTCTCTCCTTTTCCATCGATAAACGATGGAGAAAAAAATGTGCCGATTTTGTCCCAAACCGCCCCAATTTATGTCTCCTTGATATTGCGACAGGAACTGGGGATCAGCTCATCGCTCTCATGGATCAATGCTCAAATATCAGACGGTCTCTCGGCATTGACATGGCAAGGGAGATGCTCTCCATTGGACGGGAAAAACTGAAGAAAAAAAGCTACAATCACCTTGTGGATTTAACCGATGGAACCGCACTTAGCCTTCCTGTTGCCTCATCGAGTATGGATGTGATTTCGATCGCTTTTGGAGTGCGCAACTTTACAGATCTTGACCAATGTTTAAAAGAGTGTTTTAGGGCCCTTACTCCCGAGGGAAAACTGATTATTCTTGAATTTTCTCTTCCAAGAAACCAATGGATTCGAAAATTTCACCTTTTCTATTTAAGAAAAATTGTCCCCTGGATCGGAGGGCTCATCTCTAAAAATCAGGAAGCCTACCGTTACCTAAATACAACGATTGAATCTTTCCCATTTGGAGAAGAGTTTGTCAACATCATCCGTAAAGAGGGATTCTCTCAAGTTTCCTTTTTTCCATTAACTTTTGGAATTGCCACAATTTATGTTGCAGAGAGGTCTAAAACTTGATATCTTTCCCCGCATGTCTTGGCCTCTACAACTTGTAAAAGAACTTGTGCATCAGGGTGTCCGCTCTTTTTGTTTGTCTCCTGGCTCGAGACAAACCCCCCTTGTTTTAGCCATTGCAAAACATCCCCTTGCCGAAATCATGGTTCACTACGATGAAAGAGGAATGGCATTTCACGCCTTAGGAAGAGCTAAGGGATCAGGTCTACCCGTCGTTCTTCTCGTCACTTCAGGAACAGCAGTAGCCAATCTCTTCCCAGCAATTATAGAAGCAAAACAGACACGAACCCCTCTCATTATCTTAACAGCCGATGTTCCTATTGAACAGGTGGATGTACATGCCGTGCAAGCGATTGACCAACATAACTTCTTTGGTCAATATGTGGTCTGGAATACAGATATTCCCTGTGAAGATGCGGCTATTTCTGAAGGATATATTGGGTCACTCGTAGCACAAGCTGTCTACCGATCAAAAAATGGCCCCGTTCACCTCAATTGTCGATTTAGGGAACCTTTAATTTCTCAAGAACACATCAAGAGAAACCATAGGGCGCATACAGTCTATACAAAAACAACCCAAATCATCGATGAGCCCTCCTTAGAGTATATCGCTGATGAACTCTCTGGGATTGAAAAAGGGATTATCGTCACAGGGCGCCTAGGCTCTTCCGAACTAGAACCCCTTTTTACCCTTGCTCGCAGGCTGAGATGGCCCATTCTTCCCGATATTTTATCTGAAGTACGCTCTGCAGGAAGTCATGAATTTGTCATCCCCCATTTTGATTATATTCTCGACCAACCCGAAGCTATTCTCCACCTTGGAGATCAATTTGTTTCTAAAAAACTCCAAATGAAAGCCCCTCTTATCTGTCATGTTGCCTCCTATCCCGAGAGAGTTGATGCATCTCTTGCAGTAACCCACCGTATTGAGTGTCCTCCATTACTTTTTTGCGAAAAGCTCCATCCCCTCATTCCTGGATCTTCCTCTTCCACTTGGTTAAAAGAATGGAAGGATCGCTCTGTAACGGCTACAAAAAAACTCAAACAACAACAAACTGAACTCAGCGAAGTGTCGATCCCCCTCCTTCTTTCTGAAATCCTCGATGATAAAAGGGGGCTTTTTTTAGGTAATAGCATGCCTATTCGAGATGCTAACCTCTTCTATTTCCCCAAACAAAAAGTGGGGCCTATTATTGCAAATCGGGGAGTATC
The DNA here is from genome assembly GCA_018062315.1 of Simkaniaceae bacterium. Classification (GTDB taxonomy): domain Bacteria; phylum Chlamydiota; class Chlamydiia; order Chlamydiales; family Simkaniaceae; genus JAGOSM01. The sequence continues at coordinate 72,865 of JAGOSM010000001.1, forward strand.
TGGAATTGACGGAAATATTGCGAGCGCAATAGGATTTTCTATCGGCATTGATAAACCAGTGGTCGCTGTTCTAGGGGATCTTACTTTTCTCCATGATATGAATTCCTTAGCACAACATACTCCCTACCCGATGACTTATATTGTCATCAATAATGGAGGAGGAGGCATTTTCTCCTTTCTTCCCATTCATGAACAGAAGGAAGTATTTGAGTCATTTTTTGCAACCCCCCACACCTACCACTTTGATAAAGTCGCTGAAATGTTTCATGTGGGGTATCAACGTATTTCAAATTTAGACACTTTAAAAGAACATCTCTTAGCCTCAAAAGATGACTCTCAAATTCTAGAGGTCGTCACATGTCGAGAAGAAAACCTAAAACTTCACCGCAGTTTAGAAATGACCTGCCAACCCTCGAAGGAGTTTGCATATGACTAGCTGGACTTTACACGGCCATTTTTCTGATATTTACTACCATAAACAACCTGGCATAGCAAAAATCACCATTAATCGACCTCACGTTCATAATGCCTTCAGGCCCCTTACAGTAGAAGAAATGAGCGCTGCCCTTACCGATGCAAGGCACGATCCCGACATTGGAGTGATTATCCTGACAGGTCAAGGGGACCTCGCTTTTTGCTCCGGAGGAGATCAGAAAATCCGAGGGCATGCCGGATATGCAGATGAAGACGGAAGAGACCGGCTCAACGTCCTCGATTTTCAACAGCAAATGCGTCTTTGCCCAAAACCGATCATCGCCATGGTGGCAGGCTATGCTATTGGAGGGGGACATGTATTACATGTGATGTGTGATTTAACGATTGCAGCTGAAAATGGAGTTTTTGGACAAACAGGTCCCAAAGTCGGCTCTTTTGATGGAGGGTTTGGCGCAAGTTACTTAAGTCGCATTGTAGGGCAAAAAAAAGCGAGAGAAATCTGGTATTTATGTAGGCAATATTCTGCTCAAGAAGCTTTGGATATGGGTCTTGTGAATGCTGTTGTCCCTCTAGAAGACCTTGAAAAAACAACCCTTGAGTGGTGTCATGAAATGTTGCGTCACTCGCCTCTTGCTCTCCGTTGTTTAAAATCAGCTCTCAACGCAGATTGCGATGGACAATCAGGCCTTCAACAACTCGCCGGTAATGCCACTTTATTGTACTACATGTCAGATGAAGCCAAGGAAGGGCATCAAGCCTTCTTAGAAAAAAGAACCCCAGATTTTAGCCCCTTCCCCAGAAGACCATGATTTGGATAGAAGCTGCTCGTCCCAAAACTCTGATTGCCTCATTGAGCCCTATTTGTATTGGCAACGCCATCGTCTATTCCCATCCTGAGTGGAGCCTGAATGTATTTTTATGTACCCTTATCGCTGCCCTTTCCATTCAAATTGGAACGAACTACGTCAATGATTACGCCGATGCCCTTCACGGAAGAGATACAGCGATCAGGAAGGGACCGAGAAGACTTACATCTGCCGGCTGCGTCACCCCTCGATCGATGAAAATAGCTGCATCGATTGCCTTTGTCCTAGCGTTTCTCTCTTCTCTTTTTTTGATTTATAAGGGGGGATATCCTATTGCGCTCTTAACTCTGATCTCGATTGGACTTGGATACCTCTATAGTTTAACCCGTTTTTCCCTTTCCTCAACGGGGACCGCAGATGTGTTTGTCCTTCTTTTTTTTGGAGTTCTTGCAACAGGATTTTCTGCCTACCTTCAGACAGGGTTTTATCTTAAAGAAGCTTTTTTAGCAGGGCTTGCCCCTGGAGCGCTTTCAACCGCCATCTTAGCTATAAACAACTTAAGGGATTACGAAGAAGATCTCCTCACGAATAAACGAACTCTCATTGTAAGACTTGGAAGAAAAGCGGGGTGTTTAGAATATCTTTTCGCAACTTACCTTGCAGCCATGACTCCCTGCCTCCTTATTCTGCTTACTAAAGGACATGTTTTTTCTCTTATGGCAACCTTTTCCCTCTTCACCCTGCTCCCTCTCATTCACAATGTATTTCAGTTAACTCATCTCCCTCAGGTTTTATCAAAAACAGGATTTGCCCTCTTCTTATACACCCTTCTTTTTACCATGGGATGGAATCTATGAATGGAACAATTTACCAGTACGGTCGTGGATTTATCCTAGAACTAGAACAAGACGGGATGAAAGGGTACGGAGAAATTTCTCCCTTACCAGGATGGAGTAAAGAATCCCCCTTTGAAGCCCTGCTCCAACTTTTATCCTCCCTTAGACAAGGCCCCTCTCTCAACCTCTATCCTTCTGTCTCCTTCGGCCTTACCTCAGCCTACCTCGATCTCATTCAACCTATCGAACCCTTTGAGGTAGAAGTTAAACCCAAAATCAAACTCGGTCACCTTTCGTTAAAAGAAGCTGAAAGCCTGATCTACCCAGGGTGTCGAGTCGATGTCAATAGACAGTGGCCCTTAGAAAAAGCCCTCTCTTTTTTTAAAAAATTCCCTCCTGGAATGTTCGATTACATTGAAGAACCCGTAGACAAACTTCAAGATATTCCCCTCTTTGTGAAAGAAACAGGACATCTAATTGCCTTAGATGAAACAGTGAGAGAACAACCCCTATCCCTCCTATATCAAGTTCCTGGGGTCAAAGCTCTGATCATTAAACCGACAATGCAATCGAATACGATTGAGCTTCTTTCTCAAACAAAAATTCCGTGTGTTCTTTCTAGTAGCCATGAAACCCCCATCGGAATCCGTAGAATTGCTGAATTAAAACGTCGACTTCCTTTCCAAACATATGCAATGGGGCTTCTTCCCCATCAAGAAATAGGAGGAGCTCTCCCTGTTTGGAATGGACGTCTCAAACTTAAAGAGATCAAATTTAACCCATGTTGTGCCCAATTGCTTACCACGCTCAAAAACGTCCGGGTTCTTTAGCCCTTGTCACCAAAGACCAATCCCTTACCTACCAAGATTGCGACCGGTTAATTGATCAAATCCCCCTACTGGAACTCTTTGCTAAAATAAGGAAAAATGAGCCCTATTGCCCCATTAACCCCAAACTCCCCCCCTTAGTACAGGCACAGCAACGAGAAATCCTTTCCTCTATTCGGGGCTTTGCCACGTGCCTTTTCACCTCAGGATCAACAGGACACCCAAAAATCGCTTGCCACACCCTTGAAAACCACTTTTATTCTGCAATGGGATCGAATATGCATATCCCCCTTTCCTTAGGAGATAAATGGCTTCTCACCCTCCCTCTCTACCACATCTCAGGTATAGCTCTTCTCTTCCGTGCGTTTATGGCAGGCATTACGGTGGTGCTTCCTGGAGCTTCTCTCCAACCTACCCACGTCTCACTCGTTCCCACCCAACTACAAAAACTTTCCCTACAAGAAAGATCCCTTTTTAAAGTCATTTTACTCGGAGGAGCTCCTATTCCCCAAGAGTTGATCAGAGACAATGTCTACCCAACCTACGGGATGACTGAAATGACATCTCAAATCATGACAAAAGGAAAAGTTCTTCCTTTTAGAGAAATGGACATTCGAGACAAACGCATTTTTGTCAGAGGGAAAACTTTGTTTGCGGGGTATTTTTCTGAAGATGGATTGATCAAACCCTTTGATAAAGAGGGATGGTTTTATACAGGAGATCTCACAGATGGAACCTCCATTTGGCGCGAAGATCGCCTGATCATTAGCGGAGGAGAAAATATCCAACCTGAAGAAATTGAAAATGCCCTCCTCTCTATCAAAGGGATCACAAAAGCACGTGTTGATTCCGTCTCTCATCCTGAATGGGGAAAAAGACCTGTAGCTCGCATTACAACCGATAGGCCCCTTCCCCTTGAAGAGATCTACGCCCACTTAAAACTGATGCTTCCCAAATACAAAATTCCCGATCACATCTCCGAAGATAAATCCTTTAAAACATCGGGAATTTCTATTTTATGACCTGTTCCTTTTGCAACAGCAACATGAGTGATCGTAACGCACCCTTGTTTAAAAGAGGCTTCCGTTGTAAATGAGGTGATCCCCATTTTTTTTACCTTTAATTGAATCTGCAACAGATCTCCCAATTTGACGGGAGCTAAATAGGTCGCCTCTGCATGAACAATCGGCAAAGCAAATGTCTCTTTTTCTAATCTAATCCCCCGAACATAAAGCCATTCTTCAAAAGCCTCAACGGCAATTTCAAAAGCTGCACCAAAAAAAAGAGCCCCTGTTGCATCAGTATCCCTCATCCTAACGAGCCGCTCATATTCCCACATTAGACCTCTTTCGAATTTAAGGGTTCATCGATTTTGGAGATTATTTTGGTCAATTTTCCACCATTTTGTCAGGGATCATATCAAAACCAGATATTATCCCTGACAAAATGGTGGAAAATTGGCTCAAAAGAACCCCAAAATCGACAGAACCTTAAAATCGAAAGAGGTCTAACACCTCCATAAAGAATAAATTTTTTTAAAGATTCTCAAATTTAACATATTCATCCTTAGATCGCGAGCTCTTCCATCAGCGGTATTGTAAGAAATGATTTTAAGGGATGTGTATTGCTTTGAAACGGCAAAGTGACTTATAATCACTACATCTTGAAGACCTACTAGAGATGTGATTTTCTATGACAAAACCTCCTTTTAATCCGCTGAATGCATACCAAGAAGATGCCGGAGATCTTTTTTTACAAAAAGGAGAGCGGTGTCTCTTAAATGGCGATTATTCAGGACTCCATTACTTCAATAAAGCCTCCATTTTAGACCCAAAAAACCCTGAACTTTTTTTTAAACAGGGGCTCTCTCTCTTAGAATATGGTGAACAAGAAAAGAATGAAAAATATTTGAAAGAAGCTGGACGCTGTTTTAAACAGGCAACCACCATCGAACCCAACTATTTTGATGCCTTTATGGCATGGGGCCACACCCTTTATCTCCTTGGGGAAAAGAAAAATGATGCCCAAATCTTGGGGCATGCTAAAAATAAATTGAAAAAAGCCATTACCCTATCACAAGGACAACCCGCTGATATTTTAGCAGACCTTTATATGGAGTATGGAAATATTTGGGCATTACTCGGCCATCTTTCAGGGGAAGCAATAGACTTAAATTTAGCAAGAAAAGCATATGAGAAAACAGCGGCATATCAAGAAGATCTTCCCGTCTCCTTTTGGCACCGTTTTGGCGATGTTTCCCTAGAACTTGGAGAAAAAACAAACGATCAAAATCTATTTCTTAAGGCAATTAATTGCTATAAAAATGGAATTTCTATTTCTATTTCTTCTTATGAAGGATGGTTTTATTTAAGCAATGCTTTAGCCACTCTATACAGTTATTCCCATGATGAAGACCATTTTACTCAAGCCAATGAGTGTTTCCAAACCGCAGTCAATTTTGCCTCTCATCTAGGAGACATCTGGTTTAAGTGGGCCCTCCTTCTTGGAGAGTCAGGTCGCAAATTAAAAGATCCTAAACGTCTCAGTGCTGCCTTAGAAAAATGTCAAAAAGCACTGCGCCTTGTGCCCGATAAAAATCCAGTCTATGCCCTTATGGCAGAATCGCTCGCAACTTTAGGGGTCCTCTCAGATCGCCTCGAACTCATTCACGATGGCCAAAATAAATTATCTCAACTGGGAGAAAATCACCTTCACCATCATGCAGAAGGAATCTGCCTCCATGCCCTCGGTGATTATTTTAATGACCTAGATTACTATTATCAGGCTATTGAATCTTTCCAAGCGGGACTTTCTCTAGATCGCTCTAATGACGCCCTATGGTATGCATTAGGCACCACCTACTATGTCGTTGCAAAAATTGAAGATGATCCTAAATCTTTTGAAAAAGCGGCCCGTTTCTTTGGAAGAGCCCTCAATCTAAAAATTCGGAGTATCTACCATTTCTCATTTGCCCTAGCGCTTGCTCGTTATGCCGAAATTTCTCGAGATGAATCGGTCATGCAACAAGCAGTTTCCCATTTTGAACAGGCTCTCCATATCCAAAAAAATGCCATCTATTTGTATCCAGAATGGCTCTTTGAATATGCATCTGCCTTAGATACTCTTGCCGACTATAATGATAATGAAGAGTTTTATGTTAAAGCCATCGAGGTGCTGAATCACGTCCTCACCCTTGATCCTGAATATCCCGATATTCACCATCAACTCGCTCTTGTCATTGGTCATTATGCAGATCTTACAGAAAACGAAGAACTCTTTCAGAGAGCTATTCACCATTTTCGCCTTGCTCATACCCGTTCAAAAGATAGCGATGCGGTGATTTTAGATTGGGCGATTACTTTAATCAATTTCACCCAATCGGTAGATCTTTCAGATGAAGAAAGAACCTCTTGCTTTAGTGAAGCGGAATTTAAACTGATTCAAGCAGCAAAACTTGGAAATTTACACTCCTACTTCCACCTTGCCTGCCTCTACTCCATCTTGAATCAACTCGAAAAATCGATTCACTTTCTCGAAAAATCGCATACCTATGGGACCCTCCCTTCCGTGCAAGAACTTACAGAAGACGATTGGCTTGAAAATGTAAGGCAAACTGACTTTTTTCATTCTTTCATCGTAAAAGTTGACGAAAGCTAGCCTTCTCCCGTATACTCCCGCTTCTAATTCCAATTCGCAACCTAGGGTTTTATGGACAAGCGCAGTCTTATTTTCATGTTTGTGGCTACTGTAGCCCTCCTTTTCCTCAATCAGTACTTTACTTCCGTCGCCTCGACTAAACCAACAACACCAGCTCCTCTATCTGAAATTGTAGCAACTCCCCCACTCCAAAAAAGAAAAGCTCTAGCTACCGAACAACTCTATGTCATGGAAAATGCCTACCAACAGGTGGTCATCTCTTCCATTGGAGGCGCCATTGCAGAAATTAACCTCCCTTTCCAAACTAAAGAAAATGAAAAAAGCATTGTTCACCCAATAGAACTCGATCAGATCATAGAAACACGCTACCCTAAAAATGCCCTTTTCCCTCTTAAAGAATACACTTCTTCAACCGGCACACACACTCCTAAAACAGGAGGCTACTCCCCTTTACTTCGAAGAAATTGTGATCCTGAACTCTATGCGATGAATACGATTTCTGATGATCCCTCTTTAGCAGAGGCATCTTATCGAGTCACCCGTATTGAAGCTGGCTTAATTGAACTCGAAGCTTCTATGGCACATCGAAAAATTGTCAAAACCTATCAATTTGCCAAAGAAAGCGATAAAGCTCCTTACATGATTCACTGTACAGTCCGTATTGAAGGGGATACTCGAGGTATTCAAATCATGAGCGGCGTTCCCGAAGTAGAGCTCATCTCTGGAAGTGCTGCTCCAGCACTTCAATATAGACGCTCTACTGGAGACAAAGTGAAGGTTGAAAAAATCAGTCTTCCTAAGAAAACAACGAGTTACTCTACAACAGAACCCGATTGGATTTCTAATGGAAATGGGTTTTTTGGCATCATTCTAGACCCCCTTTCTGAGATTGGAGCTGGATTTAAGGCTTCTTTTATCCCTGGAGATCTCGATCCTACAAGACTTTCTGTGATTGATCCAGAGTATGATCAGTTCCCCTCAGATAAATACCCAGGCTATGCAATGAGCCTTCCTTTCCCCCAGTCTTCCAAACCGGTAGAATTTCGCCTTTTTGCAGGACCGTATGCAACAGATGTATTAAAACAGATCGACGCCTATTACACAGAACATGGAACGAACCCTGACTACGTAGGGAGTCAAAGCTTTCACGGTTGGTTTTCCTTTATTTCAGGCCCTTTTGCAGCCTTCCTCTTTTTCCTCATGAAAGGGTTCTACAGCTTTACCTATTCCTGGGGTATTTCGATCATTCTCCTGACCATTGCTCTTCGAATCATGATGTACCCCTTAAATAACTGGTCTGCAAAATCCATGAGCAAAATGCAAGAAATTGCACCTGAAATTGAAAAATTAGATGCAAAATATAAAAAAGATCCACAAAAAGCTCAGCTAGAAAAACTCAAACTCTATAAAGAGTATGGAACCAATCCCCTCTCAGGTTGCTTACCTATGTTGATCCAAATTCCTTTCCTCATGGGGATGTTTGATCTACTTAAATCGACCTTTGAATTAAGAGGAGCTAGTTTTATTCCTGGATGGATTACAAACCTCGCCGCTCCAGATATCCTATTTAGCTGGAGTAGACCTATTTTCTTTTTTGGTACTAGCCTCCACCTCCTCCCCTTCCTCCTTGGCGGTGCTATGTACCTTCAACAGCACCTGACAAATCGGAAGAATAAAGGGAAAGTGTTGTCAGATCAACAGAAGCAACAACAGAAGATGGGGTCTTACATGACCATTGTCTTTACATTTATGTTTTATAGCTTTCCCTCAGGATTAAACATCTACTGGCTTTCTTCCACCCTACTTGGAATTTTGCAGATGGAAATAACTCAGAGGAAAATGAGCCAATGCAAGCTTGGGAAAATTTCTTAGATTCGGAAGAAAAGATCTTTGGAAAAGCAGCTGTTGATAAGTGGTTAAGAACTCTTGTTGTATCTCAATTTGATGCTTGTAATTTACACCTACAAGCAAGAGATCCTTTCCACCTTCATTGGTTTGAAGAACATATGCGCCCTAAAGTGGAAAAAGCCCTCTTCAATAATAATGGGCGCCGCATCAAGGTGCATATCAATTTAGGAGAAGCGGTTCCTGATCCCACTCTTAAAGAAACCAAAGTAGAAGAAAAAAAGAATCTCTTTGCCTCGGATTCCCTTGAATCCCACTGCACCCTCGCCCAGTTTGTTCACGGGAAACAGAGCAAAATCCCTTATCAAATTCTGTGTGAGCTAGTCGGATACCAAAGCGAAACGAATAAATTTACGACACCCAATCTAAAAATGGGGGAAATCAACCCTATTTATATCAGCGGCCCTAGCGGAGTTGGCAAAACCCACCTTTTGATGGCAATTACGGCTACTTTAAGAAATCGAGGCCTCAAAGCCCATTTTGTCCATGCAGATCGATTTTCTGAACATGTAGTTACCGCCTTTCGATCTTCTTTGGTTGAACCCTTTCGAGCAACTTACCGAAACCTCGACGCCCTTATTATCGATGACATCCACCGATTTCAAAGAAAAAGTGCAACTCAAGAGGAGTTTTTCCATACTTTTAATGCCCTCCATACTCGAGGGGTGCAGATCATTATCTCAGCGAATGTTCCTCCTAGAGAACTGAGGGATATTGAAGAAAGACTCATTAGTCGATGTGAGTGGGGAATCAGCCTGACTATCGGAAAATTATCGACCGATGAACTTAAAGAAATTGCCCTTCGAAGGGCCCAAATGCTCCAATTTCCCCTCTCTGATTCGATCATCAATTATCTTGTGACAAGCTTTAAAAGCCATAAATCACTGACCCGTGCGATCGAAGCTTTAGTTCTTCGGACTCATATCGATCGGCGTAAAGAGCCTCTTGATCTTGAGGCTGTAAAGACCTATCTCAAAGATCTCACCGAAAAAGAAGAAGAACAGGGAATTTCTCCAGGAAAAATTCTCCAGGGAGTAGCTCAAAAATTTGGGATTCGGATTGATGATATTCTTGGAAAATCGAGAAGTAGAGATTGTGCCCTCCCCCGTCAGATTGCTATGTATCTCTGCCGTCAAGAATTGAAAATGCCCTATATTAAAATTGGAGATCTCTTTTCAAGAGACCATTCTACAGTGATGTCGAGTGTAAAACTGATTGCCGATAGTGTCGAGAAAAGAGAAGCAGACATTACTTCTTCAATCACTGAAATTCAACGACTTTGTTGTTAACCCTTTCTACACGACAAAAATAATGGAAAAATAGAGGGGTGTATGAAATACACCCCAAAGAACTGTCTAAGCTTAGATCTTGATGAAACGATCGCCTGATTTTGGCGGTTCATTTCCTTTATGAGGTTGGCCTCCTGGACGACCACCTTGGCCTCCTGGACCACCTCGATGAGCTCCAGCATCATCTTCAGGTTCACGACCTGCGACGATATCATTTGCTTTCTTTCTCCATCTTTCAACACACTCTACAAAGAGAGGTGCAAAGCGACGGAGGGCAGAAGCTTCTGCTCCAGCGCCCATTTCAAGCACGCAATGCATTAAAATAAGTTCTTCTTTCACAGCAACGCCGACCCCGCCGCCAGCCATTTGGCCGCCGAGCATGGATCCTTCAAGCATGTGTTCGTAGAGTTTTAACTTTGTCTGATCATCTTTTGGCAACCCGTCAAGGATGGGAGAATAAAGATATAGGCGATCTGAGTTAGGCTCATAAGTCAGGTGGAGGGAAAAGGTATTGTCAATCCCCAAAATACAGGTGTGGTTTTCATCAAACGCAAGCCCTTCAAGATTAAGTTCTTTACCGAACTCTTTCAGGTTTGCTTTCGCATTTTCGAGAGTCATTTAAGCGTCCTCCTCAACGTTTTCAAACATTTTTTTATTGAAGGAATGTTAATAGAAAAGACCATTAATGACAATAGCTCTCAGAAAAAAATATCAACTTAAGGTACTTTAGGGAAAAAAGGACAAAATGCAGCCAAAGACGCGAATTATCTACGAAATGCATGTAAGAGGATTTACTCAACACATCTCTTCAAGAGTACGTCATCCGGGAAAATTTGAAGGTATTATAGAAAAACTCCCTTATCTAAAAAAATTGGGAGTAACCACCCTTGAATTACTTCCCATTTTTGAGTTTAATCCCTCTCAAAACTACTGGGGTTATACCCCTAAATCATTCCTTACAGTACATCCTCCTTATGGAGATGTGCATCAACTCAAAACCTTGATCAGCTTACTTCATCAACACCATTTTGAAGTGATCCTCGATGTAGTATACAACCACACCGATGGCCCTCTTCCTGGAATCCATTATTTTACAGAGAACTACTCCGGCTGTGGACACACAGTAAGCCCGAATCAACCCGAGTCAAAGGAAAACATCCTCCATTCTCTCCAATATTTTGGATCGACCCTTGGTGTGGATGGCTTTCGTTTTGATCTTGCTTCTGTCTTAACTCGCTCTGAAAAAGGGGACCCTCTTTCTAAACCCCCTCTCATCGAAGCGATTGACAAAGACCCTGCTCTTAAACATTGCCTTATGATTGCAGAACCCTGGGATTGTGGAGGGCTTTATCAAGTAGGCTCTTTTCCTTCTAATCGCTGGGCTGAATGGAACGGTGTGTTCCGAGATGCGGTACGCCGTTTCATTAAAGGAACTCCTCAGCAAGAAGATCAGTTTCTAGAGGTAATGATAGGATCTCCTCATCTTTACGGGAAACGAACTCCTTTACACAGCGTCAATTTTATTACAGCTCACGATGGCTTCACTCTCCGAGATCTTGTAGCCTACAACGAAAAACATAACGAAGAGAATGGAGAAAATAACCAAGACGGTTGTTCTCATAATGATAGTTGGAATTGTGGAGTAGAAGGGGAAACAAAAGACCCTCTCATTCTTGAGCTGAGAGAAAGACAGATGCGCAATCTTTGGGTGTCTTTGTTTTTCTCCCTAGGCACTGTCATGTTTCCCATGGGAGATGAATATGGAAGATCCCTTTCTGGAAATAACAACCCCTATAACCTAGACCTTCCTAAAAACTACTTTGACTGGGACACACTTAAAAAAAGAGAAAAGCACGTCTATTTTCTTTCTCAACTCATTGAGTTAAGAAAAAAAGAACCCCTCTTTCACAGTATCCAATTTACCCATCCTCATCATGTTGTAAAAAAAGAAAAATTCGTCTCTTTCGTGCTAGGACCTTACTACCTTGCATTCAATGCAACAGAGAAACCCATGGAAATTGCCTTTCCTCCACATGGAGGAGGATGGGTACGGGTTGTTGACACTCAACTAACTCCTGGAGAACCCTTTGATTTTGCACCCATGGCGGCCACTTACCTCTTGAAAGAATATAGTGTGCTTGTAGCAAAAAAGAGAGCATGATATGCTCCGAAACATCATTCAATTTTTGGAGGAAGGATGCGGACCGCTCTTATTTTAGTACTTATCACACTTGTAGGTTGCTACCAATCAAACAAGGAAGTAGGAGAGCTTTACCATGATGATGGGAGGGTTAAACCTCGCGTCGCCCTCCTCCCTATTTACGATCGAAGTGGAGAGGAATTTGCCTGGTCCCTTTCAGATGAACTAACTCATGCTATCTACCAAAGAATCGTTAATCGGGGCAGCCTTTGCATCGCAGATCTTGTTGAAATGAAAAAAGCAATGCCCAATATGAATCCCTTTGGACATGAGTTTGGATGGCTAAAAAAATCGTTTCCAGAACAAGAATTTATTGTTTTTTCGGAGCTTGTGGAGCACAATATCCACCCCAAACAATCCCACTCCTCTTTTTTCGACAAACTCACTCCCTCTTGCGAACTAGATATGACAATCAGACTGCGCATCTTTGACCTTCGAGGGGACTCTCCAGAAATTATTTTGCAAGAAATCATTCGGCAAACACACCTCATTCCAAAACAAGAGGCAATTACTGACCAAGATCCTGGAAAATGGAAACATAAAACCTACGCCGTCTCTCCCCTAGGTTTTTCCCATTATCAACTCTCTAAGGAAATGGTAAGCCGTATTGAGGACTATATTTTGCTTGCTAAAACAAAACGATGACTATTCAATTAGGGCTTTTTTCTCTTGTAATCCACTTGATTTTGTGGAAGAAGGGATTTTTTTTCCTCTCCTCTGAAAAAAGCTCTGAGAATCGACTCACCTTCCTTGAAGTAACCCTCTCCTTTCTCATTTATTTTGCCCTTTTTTATGCTTTACTTTTCACCCTATTTCAATCCCTCTCCTCCTTATGCAATCCTAAACTCCTCCTCTCCCTGCTACAACTCTTAATGGCCGCCCTTGCCATCCCCCTATGGCTCTGTTTTTTTTCTAAAAAAGCCAAATCTATCTTTAAGTGGGGCTCCTCTTCCTTTTTAACCGATATTGCTTTAGCTCTTGTCGTTTACCTCATCAGCCTTCCTATCATTGCCCTTGTCAATGAAGGAGCAGAACAGATCAACCTCTATTTTTTTGGAGATAAAGGTCCTGATCAAGGAGCTGTCCTCTACCTCAAGAGTGTCAAAGAACATCCCGTTATGTTCTCTCTCACTTTAATTTCTATTGTTATCATCGCGCCCCTTGTTGAAGAGGTCTTATTTCGAGGTCTTCTACAAAGATACATTAAACAATGTTTAGGAGGTCAAGCAGCGCTTCTCCTTTCTAGCCTCTTTTTTGCCCTCATGCATTTTCAACTCGCTCAAGGCATTGGAAATATCCCCCTGTTGATCTCCCTTTTTGTGTTTGCTTTATATCTTGGCTTCATCTATGAAAAACAGAAATCGCTCGTAGCTTCGATTACGCTACATATTGTCTTTAATTTAGTTAGTGTTGTGAGGATTGTCGGTGTATAAAACCCTTATTGCTCTCCTTATTTTGCCCATCTCCCTTGTCGCTACCCCCTTTGTCGATGCACTGAACACAGGTTCAATGAACCTTTTTTATTTATATGGCAAAGTAGGGTATAATCGAGTTTACTCCCCCTTTGCAGTGAATTCTGCTTTACTTGCTCTGTATTGCGGCGCCGCTGAAAGTTCAGAAGAACACCTCCGCTCTCTCTACATGTTTTCAACACCTCAGAGTATTGTTCCTTCTACCTACTACACTTTGTATAAAAAATTAGACCGCTCCGTTTTTCTTCTCAATAGTTTCTGGGTCAGTAGTGATGTCGCTCTACGAACCAGGTACCAAGAGATGCTTTCCCATTATTTTAAAACCCAAATTCTTGGAGTCAACCTCTCTAATTTACCTCAAACCACACGGATTATTAATAGTTTTGCATTAAACAAACTGACGAATCAAGTCCGTCCTTTTGTTTCCGTATCAAACCCCTTTTCTCTTCTCTCAGTGAATGGACTCAACTACTCTTTAAAATGGCAATCTCCCTTCCTTACCAAATATTCAGAGCACCGTCTTTTTTATCCTAAGTCAGGAGAATCCCCCTCAACAACCCGCATGATGTCAAAATTAGGGAGATTTAAATACTATGAAAATGAATCGTTCCAAGTTGTCGCTATTCCCCTTGAAAAGAAAGAACTCAATAATAGACTTCAACTTCTGATCTACTTACCAAAACCCCATGTCTCAGACGAGCCATTTGAATATGCCTACCAATCACTCCCCCATACTTTAGCGATCCCCTCTCTATTAAAACCGACTAACCTCTATTTGCAAATCCCTTCATTTGAATTTCAAATGGATGCTTCTTTTGGACCTACTCTCTCTGCATTTGAAACACAAACTGAACTTTCTCCTTCAGCAAATTTTTCTCTTATCTCAGGGAAAACATCCCTCTATCTATCAGACATGATCACAACCACTCGAATCTCTATTAATGAATATGGACTCGGAGTCCCGAGTGGAAACGATGAAGACTCTCTCCAGGGAAATTTAGAACTCCACCCTAAAGAAAGATCAATTCCCTTTAACGCCAATCGACCCTTTATGTATATGGTGCACGATGCAGATGACAATCTTATTCTGACGATTGGAATCTACACATCCCCCAAGATTGTAGTCCCTCCTCCCCCTCCAGAAATCAAGCAAACGATCGTTCCTCCTCCCCCTCCACCACCCCCTCCTCCTCAAGATACCCCAACTCCTAAACCACAACCCTTTCCCCCAAGTTCCGGCAATCAGAATACCTCACCCCCCTCAGGTAATGGTTAACAACATGATGGAGATCAAGGTGTGGTTTTATTAAAAACTTGCTGTCAAACTGATATCGGACTTGTTCGAGGCAACAACGAAGATGCCTTCGAATCACTCCCTGAACAAGGTTTCTTTGCTCTTGCAGATGGAATGGGTGGCCATAAAGCAGGGGAAGTTGCCTCTAGTGAAGCAGTGACCTTTATGTGTGCCTCTATTGAAGAGCTCTTTATTCCGTTAAATAAAAATTTAAATATAGATCACCTAACAACCTCGTTAGAAGAGTATATTAAAAATACAAATACATGGATCCACTGCCTCAGTAAAAAACGAAAAGCATTTCAAGGGATGGGGACCACCCTGTCCACAGCCCTTTTTTATGATTCTCAAATCATTATTGGCCATGTGGGAGATAGTCGCATTTATCTATTCCGGCAGGGGAATCTCATTCAACTGACAAAAGACCACTCTATTGGGCGCCACACCCTAACACAAGCCATAGGAACCTCCCATCACATTTCCCCTCAAATTGAAGTTGTCCCAGTAAAGCCAGGTGATATATACTTAATGTGTTCCGATGGATTGCCTGACCTTTTAGATGATGAGGAAATTCAAAAAAGAATTAACCCTTTAGATATTCGTTCATCTACAGACCATCTCATTGATGGTGCCAAAGCAGCCGGAGGATATGATAATATAACCGTGGTGCTTTTAAAAGTTGAACATCTATCTCGACAATAACGCAACGACTGCCCTCGATCCTCAAGTACTTGAGGCAATGTTACCCCATCTCTCTTTTTCTCCAGAAAATCCCTCCAGCCCCCACGCTTTTGGAAGAACGGCAAGAGCCGCATTGCACGCAGCAAGACAACTTGTAGCCGATTTTTTTGGGGTATCTCCAAAACAGGTAATTTTCACCTCGGGAGCGACCGAAGGGTTAAATAGCTGCATAAAAAAAGAAGGGCACCTCATCACCTCTGAAATTGAGCATGCCGCCGTTCTTTCTCCCCTAGTAGATTACCCGCATGTATCCTACCTCAAGAGCGACGACTGGGGGGCTCCAACAGCAGAAACGCTGATAGCAGCTCTTACTCCCGCAACACGTCAAATCATTCTATCTGCAGCAAATAATGAAACGGGAGTGATGTCCGATTTAGCCCATTTAGCCCATCTCGCTCAAGCCCACTCAATTCCTTTCATTGTGGATGGAGTAGGACTTCTCGGTAAGGAAGAATTTCAGATCCCAGATGGAGTATCTGCGATCGCATTTTCCTCCCATAAAATCCATGGCCCTAAGGGAGTGGGGTGTCTTATTTTAAGCCCTAACCATTCCTTTACCCCTTTTATCAAAGGAGGAGGTCAAGAACATGGACTCCGCAGCGGCACCGAAAACCTCGCAGGAATCGTCGGATTTGCTAAAGCCCTCTCCCTTCTCTCCCCCTCTGATTACCGGAGGATGAGACAACTACGAGACAATTTCGAAACTCTTCTTCCCCATGCAACGATCAACGGAAAAGGACCCCGCGTAAGCAGCGTTTCTAATCTCGCTTTTGAAGGTTGTGATGGAGAGACCCTCCTTATTGATCTCGATAGGCACGGAATTGCTGTAGCTCACGGATCTGCCTGTGCAACCCTTGCCTTAGAACCTTCTCATGTTTTACTTAAAATGGGATATCCAAAAAAACGGGTTCTTGCCTCTCTCCGTTTTTCTCTTTCTAGATTTACCACCGAAGAAGAACTCAAGGATACTACCTTGAAATTAAAGAAATGGTTCCCTCTCCAAGGAGCGAAGACTCTGTAAGTATAAGGTAGTAACTCCCCACCTCTACCCTCTCTCCCTTCTCAGGAAACCGGCCTAATTTTTGTTCCATGAGCTCAATGAGAGTTCCTTTACCTTCCAAAGTAATGTCCAATTTTTTTTCCACCTCTTCTACCTCTGTATCTCCTGGAAAAGAGCACTCAACCATGACCTGCTCACTCATTAAGGAAACCTCCCCCTTCGGTCCAAAAACCTCTTGCACTACCATATCTAACGTAAGGATACCTTGAGCAAGTCCCACTTGATTGAGGACAATAGCAACACTTTCATTATTAAACCGAAATTGCTTGAGAATCTCAATAATAGAGGTATCTTCAGTGATAAACCAAGGATTCCGGGCAATGGGTTGTAATATCGCTTCATGTGAATAATGGAATAGTTGATGGACATAAAGAACAGAAACAACTGCTTTTTTTTGCCTCTCATAAAGAGGTATAAACGGAAGATATTTTTTGACTAAAAGAGCCCTTGCATCACTGACCTTGGCTTGTATAGGAAGTAAAGGGAATTCATGTAAAGGTCTCATCACTTCCCTAGCGATTTTATTTTTCATAGCAAATAAAGAAACAAAGACAGGATCTGTCCTTTCCCCCACCTCTTCCATTGCCCTTAATAACTCATCGCGAGTCAATGTCCATTCCCCTTTTGAATTGATTCCAAAGAAAAAATTAAAAAGGCGACAAATCTGACCTAACACCCAAATAAGAGGACGAAGAATTTTAGAAGCTAAAAAGATAAGGGGCATGCCAAACATGGCTACCTGCTCAGGAAATCGACGGGCAGCAAACATAGGGGCTAATTCAGCAAAAATAAGAACCACAATCACCTGACTGAGTAAAGCCCATTCAGGAGAAAGGTTGATTCCAATAAAAAAGCGACGCGCACACTCCGACCCAAACTGCATCGCCATATTCACTCCAATGAGTGTCGTTCCAAATAGAGTCGTGGGCGAATGGAGAAGACGAGAAAGCCACAGGGCTCTTCTATTGCCCTTAAACGCATAATATTGAAGCCTGACCCGGTTAAAAGAAACTGCAGCCATCTCCTGCATTGCAAAAAAGGCCTGTAGTGCAAGACAAAGCAAAGTGAGAAATAAATAGATCATCCGAGCTTCCTCACATAGACCCGCCTTACCCGGTTAACGTCAGCCGCAAGAACATGGAAAAGAAAGTGATCATCGTAGAATTTATCTCCACTTTTAGGAATATCCCCCATCTGTTCCATGAGATACCCCCCGACCGTGGCCATGTTATTTTCACTCTCAAGATGAATATCGAAAATTTCTTCAAATTCTTTGAGTTCTAGCTTTCCACTACAAATAATGACATTTTCTCCAGAGATCGTATAAAGACTCTTTTCATCCCTTTTATCGGCAATTTGTCCAAAAGCGACCTCAACCACATCTTCTAAAGTCACAAGTCCTGTGATGGAACCATACTCATCCACCACTAGGATCATCTCTATACCTCTATGATAAAGACTCTGAAGAAGCGTTTTACCTTCCATCGTCTCTGGAAGAAATTCCGCTTTCACAAGATGCTTTTTTAAAGCTTCTGAAGTGTGAATTTTGTCTCGAGAAAGAAAAAACTCCTGAGCTGAAATGATCCCTAAAACATTCTCGAGCTCTCCATCACAAACAGGAACCCTAGAACATTCTTTTTCAATAAAAAGAGAGACTAGTTTGCTAAGAGGAGCTCGAATGTCAAAATAGAGAATATCCTGTCTGGGGGTCATGATCTCTTTAGCTGTCATATCCTGCAGATTGAGATATCCCCTCACAAGATGGGCCTCATCATCGGTTAAAATACCGTAGTCTTTTGATGTCCTCAAGCTGTGTTTTAATGCATCGACAGAAATGGCCTTTTCAGCGTGAAGAAAGAAGAAGAGGTATCTCGAAATAGGGCGAGTAATCCCCACAATGATATCCCGAAGAGGTCTGAGAATCCTTTGCACCCGATCAATAAAAGGGGTCACTTTGACAGCGATCGATTGGTTCTTTAAAAGAGCCATCGACTTAGGAATGACCTCTCCAAAAACCAAGACAAGGGCAAGTGGAAAAATCACCGTGACAAGCCACCCTGAATAAGTCCCAAAAATAGATGAAACAGTATTTTGAATCGCCAAATTCACAAAAACATTCATCATTAAAATGGTGACAAGAAGCTTCTGGGGGTCTTTAAGAAGTAAACTTATCTTCTGAAGACGAGGATCCCCACTTTCACTGTAGTGTTTAAGCTGAGGGGCACTTAACGAAAATAAAGAGGTCTCGGACGCAGAAAACAGCGCTGAACAGAGGACGAGTAAAATTAAACAAGCTGTTAAAATCATCACCGACTAAAAACTATTTTAACTTGTCCATCTGGGAGAACTCCTAAATCCCGCATGAGAAGCATTTGCACCCATTCTGGATCATTAAGACTATTTAATCTCAATTTCAACATCCCCTGTTCTTTTTTAGCCTGTTCCATTTGAACCGAAAGATGAGTCATCATTTCATTTAATTCATGATAGCGAGCTTCTTTATGCTGAGCTGCAAATCCATAGCAGCCCAGAGAGATAAACGTAAAAACAATCACCAAACCAAACTTGTTTATCAGTTTTAACATAAATTAATTAACAACTATCAAATTATTAAATTTAAATAAATAACTATATTCTCGGTGTAGTAATCCCAATTTGTTTCATATATTTCCCTTTCCGATCAGCGTAAGAAACATCGCAAGGCATATCCGCTTCAAAAAAGAGAACTTGAGCAAGTCCTTCATTTGCATAAATCTTTGCAGGTAAGGGTGTTGTATTAGAAATTTCCAAAGTCACATACCCTTCCCATTCAGGTTCAAATGGGGTTACATTTACAATAATACCGCAACGAGCATAAGTAGATTTGCCAATACAAAGGGTTAATACATTTCTCGGAATGCGGAAATATTCAACGCTTACTGCAAGCGCAAAGGAATTTGGAGGAATAATACATTCATCAGCTTCCACATAAACAAAGGAATCTTCTTTAAACGCTTTTGGGTCTACAATGGAATTATAGACATTGGTAAACACTTTAAAACGGTCTGAAACTCTTAAATCGTATCCATAGCTCGAAAGGCCGTAGCTGACAATCGATCCCTCATGATTATGTCTCACTTGATTATCTGCGAACGGTTCAATCATTCCCTCTTCGAGGGCCATTTTTCGAATCCAACGATCGTGCTTTAATCCCATATATACTCCTTGTAGATTTCGATATAGATTCTTATAGCTGGCTAATTGGTTTTCTTGCTAGAGTTTTTCTCATGGACGAATCCATTGAATCATCGTGGAAAAAGAGCGACTATATTTTAGAAAAGACCCTACGCCCCTATGAGCTCAAGGATTTTGCGGGACAATCTGCAGTCAAAGAGCGGTTAGAAGTGGTGATTGGAGCTGCAAAAAAAAGAGGAGAGAGTTTACCTCACACTCTTTTTTGTGGTCCTCCCGGACTTGGGAAAACAACACTAGCCCATATCCTTGCTCATGAGATGGGAGGGCATCTTACCCTGACCTCGGGTCCTACGATTGATAAAGCAGGAGATCTAGCAGGTCTTTTGACAAATCTCGAAGAAGGAGATTTCCTATTTATTGATGAAATTCATCGTCTTGCCCGAAATATTGAAGAGTATCTCTACCCTGCAATGGAAGATTTCAAACTCGACTTAATGTTGGATTCAGGGCCCAGTGCCCGTTCAGTCACAGTGAATCTGAAAAAATTTACCCTGATTGGAGCGACGACAAGAAGCGGTCTTCTTTCAGCTCCTTTGAGATCTCGTTTTGGCCTTCATCAGCGCCTTGATTACTATTCCTCAGAAGTTCTTGCCTGCATCCTCAAGAGATCGGCCTCCCTTTTAAATTTCCCTATCAACGATGAGGCTCTTTTAAATATTGCAAGCCGTTCAAGAGGAACTCCCCGAATTGCGAACAGTCTTTTAAAATGGGTCAGGGACTTTGCAGAAATGAGACATCGGGGGGTGGTTAACCTTAATTGTTCCAATCAAGCTCTTGAAATGTTACATATTGATAAAAAAGGTCTAGATGAAATGGACAAAAAAATTCTATCGATTATTATAGAACATCACAAGGGTGGTCCTGTAGGAGTCGAAACTTTGGCTGCTGCACTTGGGGAGGAGGCACGTACTATTGAAGAAGTGCATGAGCCCTATTTAATCATGGAGGGATTCTTGAGAAGAACCCCGCGTGGAAGAGAGGTCACAACCTTGGCATATCAACACTTGGAGCGAACATGAAACGACTTATTTTCTTTTTTTTGTGCACTTTCGGTTGTGTACACGCCCTTCATTCGGATGCACCCATCCAGGAAAGGGGAAAGCCTGCCACGATTAAAATCTTAGTCAAAGAGGAAGCCGAAGGGGCTCTCCTTGAAGTCAAGGGATCTTATAAGGTCATCAATCCGGCAAATGGGAAAAATTTAAGCTCAGGCCGCTCTGGGAAAAGATTTTATCTTTTTGCCAAGAAAGATGGGTTGAAGTGGGGGGAAAACTACCCAGGAATTTATCAAATTCGGGTGGTTCCTCTTGACCATACAACGACCATGCTCGTCAATGGAATCCAGTATCGAGGAGCTCTTGAGATCTACCTGATTGACCACAAACTTTCGGTTATCAATGAAGTGGATGTAGAAACCTACCTAAAATCGACTTTATCATCCCGTATTGGGGTAGCCGTTCCCTCCTCAGTGCTTGATGCGATTGCCATCGTCGCCCGTACGAATGCGTACTATACAGCACTTGTGAATCACGATTCTTTCTATCATGTGCGTGCAGAAGAAGTAAACTATCAAGGTTATGGTCTCATTCTAGATGATTTAGAACTTGATAGAGCGATCGACAATACCCGTTATCTCATCATGACGTATGATGCGCAGCCTTTTGCGACGACCTGGACAGAAAACTGTGCGGGGCGTACTGCAAGTTACCATTCTATTTTCCGTAAAAACACCACCACACCTCAGGGAGTGGTCTCCCCTTTTGCACAAAAAGATCGAAAAGATTTTCACTGGACTTATGCGATGTCGAGCGAAGTACTCGCAAAGCTTGCGAAAATGAACCGGGTGACAGGTCTAGAGCTTTTCCACGATCACAAATCGGGCAAGGTGTATGGGGTAAGGATTAAAGATGGCTCTCATTCAGAGGACCTCGATTTTCCCTCCTTCCAGAAAGCGATTGGAGCGAACAAGCTCCTTAGCAATGATTTTACGACAAAGATCAAAGGAGATACTGTCTTTTTTGAAGGGTATGGAAAAGGAATCGGCGTAGGGCTTTGTTTATATAGCGCCTCTCAGATGGCAGAAGGGGGCGAAGTTGCACCTAAAATGCTTGCCGAGTTTTATCCTTATACCCACATTGAAAAGATGCGCTCTTACCCAGAAATGATCATCTCTCCTTCGAAAGACTACTTTATTTCTCCTAAAGGGAGAAGAGGAGCTGAAGACTAATGTTGTGCTCTAAAAAACGGATCACCTCTTTTTCTGGCTCCCTGTTTTTCTTAGGGCTTGCTGTAGTCTCTCTTACGGGAACCTGGTGGCCAGGAATGATGCTTGTCATTGGCCTTCCCCTAGCGCTTAAGCAATACTTATCTGGAAGAAAGGGGGACATGCTCGTCTCCCTTTTTGTCTTTGTCGGAATTTTTATTGCAGCGCAGTTCAATCTCT
The DNA here is from genome assembly GCA_018062315.1 of Simkaniaceae bacterium. Lineage (GTDB taxonomy): Bacteria > Chlamydiota > Chlamydiia > Chlamydiales > Simkaniaceae > JAGOSM01. The sequence goes on from JAGOSM010000001.1 coordinate 95,064, forward strand.
CTTTTGAAATTTTGCTACCAGTTCTTTTTCTGATAGCAGCACTCTACCTAGGTGCGAGAGAGTTTCTAGAAAGCTCTGGGGAAACCGTGGATGAAGAGATTGAAGAGATCAACCACGAAATCGAAGAAGGCGACCTTCAATAGATTTCTATTTATCCCCCTACTGATTCTGTGAGCTGATAGCTCTCTTGAACCAGACGAACTACATCTTGTTGTTGTGCGGCTTGCTGCAACAGCTGCGCAAATGCGGCGTTAATTACCCCTTGAAGCTGAGATAATCTTACCTCTTGAAGCTGAGATAGCCTTCTATCCAGTCTTAAATCGCGAACATAAAAGCAGGCATGCATTGCAGTAACCCCGAACCCGAAAGCACCTAACATGAAGCCTGGACCGACTAAAGCCATACCAAGGGAATGTATAGGTCCCACATTTCCAAGTACTACGAGCCCAACTCCAGCTCCCAGAGCTAAAAGACCTAGCGAAACACCAACTAAATTCTTATTAATATGCATTTTTACCTCAAATTATAATTTAATTATATCAATTATTGCACAATAAAATACACTGTTTTATTTTACTGTTTATACTAAAAGATAGTTATATAAAATCACAACTATTTAATAACCAGCGACATACAGAATCGAAAAAAATATTAGAGACACCGAGACAAGCGAGCGTTTCACTGAGAGCAAAGTATTACCTATATACAGTTCCTATCAGAGGATGCGTATGCGTAACCGACTCTTTTTCTGAAATCCTTTTTTCTAAAGAGATTCGTGGAGAAAATCCTTAAGTTAGTAGAGAAGGCCCATGGCTTGTTTTGCAAGATGTAGCGTTTTCTCCGCTTCTTCGCTTGCAATAGCGTTGCCTTTTCGGAGCATCTCTAGAATTGCCCCTGGATCTTTACGAAATTCGACCCGTCTTTGCCGAATAGGAGATAAAAAAGGCTCTAAAACCTCGTCGAGAAGATACTTTTTCACCAAAGAATCGGCAAGTCCCCCTCTTTGATAATGGGCTTTGAGCTCTTCAATTTTTGCAACATCAGTGCCAAATTCATCGAGATAGGTAAAAACGGGGTTCCCCTCAACCATCCCCTTATCCTCTACCCTGAGATGATTCGGGTCGGTGTACATCTTTTTGACTTTCTTGGCGAGATCATCTGCGCTATCGCCGAGATAAATCCCATTTCCGAGGGTTTTGCTCATCTTTGCTCCCCCATCGACACCTGGAAGCCGAGCCATTTTGGGAACAATAGCTTTACAAGGAACGAGCACCTTTCCATAGGCGGCATTGAAATGGCGCACAATTTCATTCGTCTGCTCAATCATAGGGAGCTGATCTTCCCCTACAGGGACAAGGGTCGCTCTTACACAGGTAATATCAGCTGCCTGCGAAACTGGATACACCATAAACCCTGCTGGCACTGCCTCTCCAAACCCTTTTTGGTTAATTTCTAACTTAACAGTAGGGTTGTGTTTCAATCGATTCCACGTCACCAAATTAAGATAATACTGAAATAGTTCAGGAATGGCAGGAATCGCCGACTGGATAAAAATGGTCGAGATAGAGGGATCAAGTCCAACAGCAAGATAGTCACAAGCAACCTCGATCACGTTTTCCCGTATTTTCTGAGGCTCTCTCGCATGGTCTGTGAGGGCTTGAGCATCAGCAATCATGACAAATTGCTCACACTTTCCTTGATAAGCTAGTCGATTCTTAAGCGATCCGACATAATGTCCTAAGTGGAGAGGACCTGTAGGACGGTCTCCCGTGAGTATTCGATCTTTCATACCCTTTCTAGTATCTTAAGAGGGTAGATTATACTCAAGTGAATTAAGTAAGGCTAAACACAATTTTAAGAGCTGCTTCAACAAGCTTCATCGCTTCCTACAGAAGGATCGAGATTTACCCAATAAATCTCCCCCCGCTTAGGAAAATTACCTTTACTTACCATTCATTTGATCCATCTTCTAGGGTGGTTTTCCATTCATTCATAGCCTCTTTTTGCCCTTCATCCTGATTCAATGAAAGGTAAGCCTGCTTTAATAATTCTTTTTTATGAGCTAATTCTTTACGAATAGCATCACTTACAAACTGACTCATTTCACGACTTTTGACATACATGTGTAATTCTTGTGAAATGTCAAGCGGAAGAGAAAATGTTTGATTGACCCTTCTAGATCCTTGCTTCTTCATAACTTCATGATAATATATTAAATACATAATACGTAATTAATACATTTCAGCAAACACCTTAAAAACAACAACTTGAGTAAAATTTTTGCAATCCTTGCTTAAGAGACATCAATCTGGTACCGTACAATTTGGCAAACAAGCTGAACAGTTGGCATTTGGGTATAAAGAGTTATTGATGGTTAAAATTAAAAAATTTCAGACTCTAGAAGAACGACTATTGCTTTTGCGTAAGGAAGCGAAAGGAGCATCCCTTGCTATCGCAGAGATTTTGCGTATTCTATCTGGAAAGGGACGATCCTTAACCCTTATTCTACTGAGCATACCATTTTGCCAGCCTATTCAAATCCCCGGACTATCAACACCATTTGGCCTTGCTATTGCCTTCATAGGATTAAGAATCATCTTTGGAAAGCGCATTTGGTTACCAAAAAAACTTCTAGAAAAACAAATCCCCTCCTCTACTTTTGAGAAAGTCATGGATAAAACTCTAGCCTTGATAAAAAAAATCAAACCATGGATTCATCCAAGACTCATATGGGTGTGCCATTCTCCCTTTATGGAAAAGGGTAATGGGTTGATGATTTTCATTTTAGGAATTTTTTTAGCATTACCCCTGCCGATTCCCCTTTCTAATTTGACAGCAGCTTGGTCTATATTCTTGGTTGCATTGGGAATCCTCGAAGATGACGGTATTTTCGTTCTTATTGGTTACTTATTTTCCTTGCTCACTGTCTCGTTTTTTCTTTTAATGGGCTTAACAGTAAAAAATATTTTTTAGGCCTCATGAAAGAACAACTAGACAAAGAATGGCATTCCCTCTCAAAAGAAACTTTTTTCCAAGAATTAAACTCCTCTGAATCTGGATTAGATGAAAAGGAAGCAAGAAGAAGATTAACCATTTTTGGGTATAATACTCTGCAAGGAAAATCCTCGGAAACTATTCCCCGCATCCTTTTACGCCAATTGCATAATCCTATTGTTTATGTACTCCTTTTTTCAACAGGATTTGCAGGGTTACTTGGTAAATTTACAGATAGTTTGGTTGTGTTTAGTGTAGTCATTCTCAACACATTGATTGGGTTCATTCAGGAATATCGAGCACATAAGACGATTAGATCCCTAACTGCCATGGTACCACAGAATACTTCGGTACTACGCGCAGGAGAGATTAAACTGATTCATTCTTCACATCTTGTCCCTGGAGATATTGTCGTACTACAAGCAGGAGATCGTATTGCTGCGGATTTAAGACTTTTTTCTCTAAAAAACTTGAGCTGTGATGAATCGACTTTAACAGGAGAATCACTTCCTGTAAGTAAAAAACAGACCCCATTGCTCCGAATACTCTACTTGCCGAAAGAAAAAACATGGTATTTAACGGCACTTACGTCACTTCAGGAACAGGTCTTGGGATCGTTACTGCCTCAGGGTTAAAAACCGAATTCGGTAAAATTTCTGAGCTTGTAGAGCAAGTTGTGGTACTCGAAACTCCCATGTCAATCACCATAAAAAAAATTGCTCAGGGGATCACTTTAGGTGTAGGAGTTGTCAGCCTAGGCTTATTTTTAATTGGCTATATACGGGGAAGCAGCCTTTTTGATGCAGGTTTTGCCGCCATTACCTTAGCAGTTGCTGCTATACCGGAAGGACTCCCCGCAATTATCACCATCGCTTCTTCTATCGGAGTGCGTCGGATGGCTCGAAGACAAGCGATCATTCGACAGCTACCGGCAGTGGAAGCTCTCGGTAGCACTAGCATCATTTGCACAGACAAAACAGGCACTCTGACCTATAACGAAATGACTGTACAACAAATTTGGACTCCATCAGGTTTTTCCTTTGTATCTGGAGGTGGTTATTCACTGGATGGGCATTTTCAAAATGAGAATTCTTCTATTATCAATGAAGAGCTCGAGGAAATTTTAAAAGCCGCCATTCTATGCAGTGATGCAATATTATACCCAAATGGTTTGATTCCTCACGGTGATCCGACAGAAATCGCATTACTTGTGGCTGGAAGAAAAAAAGGTTTGATTGAAGATGAGATTCGTAAAGTATGGAAACGAAAAGACATCCTTCCTTTTGAATCAGAAAAAAGACTCATGGCAACTTTGAACTTGTCTCCAACTAATCAATGTTTTGTATTTATTAAAGGAGCTCCAGAAGAGGTTGTTGCAATATGCAATGGCTTGGCTCCTTCAGAACAAAATTTTGCACAATCAATGGCTAAAGAAGGACTGCGAGTATTAGCAATTGCTAAAAAAGAATGTCAGAAATCCACCACACAATTAACTGAAGAAGTGATTAAAGAAGGATTTTTTTTACTAGGATTTATAGGAATGATCGATCCACCTAGAAAAGAGGTTTATCAGGCATTAAAATCCTGCCATGAAGCTGGGATTAACGTAAAAATGGTTACAGGAGATCACCCTTTAACTGCCGAAGCAATTGCACGTGATTTGGGAATAGATCATGGGAAAGTAGTGTCTGGCAATGAAGTCAGTCATTTTAATGCAGAAGATTGGAAAAAAGCGGCTCTCACTACTCAAGTATTTGCTCGAGTAACTCCCGAACACAAATTAAAACTGGTAGAAGCGTTGCAAGAATTAGGTCACGTAGTAGCGATGACTGGTGATGGAGTCAACGATGCTGCCGCACTAAAACGAGCTGATATTGGGATTGCCATGGGCATCAAAGGAACTGCTGTTGCGAAAGAAGCTGCGGACATGATTCTTGCTGATGACAATTTTGCAAGCATTGAAGCTGCAGTAGAGGAAGGCAGGAGAGTCTATGATAATTTAATTAAGTCTTTAGCATTTGCATTACCAACAAGTATAGGACAGGCTCTTGTCGTTCTGTTGGCCGTTTTATTTTTTCCCATTCAGGCAGAAGGGCTCCTTTATCCTATGTCACCTATACAAATTCTTTGGATCAACCTAGTTGTAGCTGTAGCTCTATCCCTCCCTTTAGCCTTTGAATTGGCAGAACCGGATATTATGAAACGTCCACCTAGAACAAAAAAGACATCAATACTCAACGGATTTTTACTAGCCAAAACCTTGACTGTTTCCATCGTGATGGCATCTGGCACCATAGGCTTGTTCCTATGGGAGTATGATAGAGAAATTGGCAATGGGGCTCTAGAGGTAGTTGCTTTGGCACAGGCTCAAACAATGGCAGTCACAGCAATGATATTATTTCAAATTATCTATTTATTTAACTGTCGCTCATTATACCCAACCAACTTAGAAAATCGGAATTGCGACTTACCCAAAGCCGATTTTTCAAGTTATTTGGGTATAAATAATTCAAAAAAAAGCACTCGTTTTTTTTCAAATCATTATCTCTTTATTGGAGTTAGCGCTGTTTTTTTTGCTCAAACTGCTTTTGTACATTTACCAATCATGAATAAAATTTTCCATTCATCTCCTTTAGATCTAGAGTCTTGGATCATTTCATTTTTCGTAGCACTTTTAATCATACCCGTCATTGCATTTGAGAAAAAATTGACATCCTCCGGTGCATAAGGTGAGTTTTAAGAGGAGTTCTGTTAGCCTGAGGTCTATGAAAAAATATCGACTTCTTTTCCTCCTAAGCTGCCTCTTGTATGCCGATGAAACCCCCACCCCCTGGTTAACCGGCCCTCTTATTGCCCCCATTGGAGCAGTGGTTCCCTATGGAAGTTTTGAAATTCAACCCTATATCTATTGTACGACCAATACAGGAATCTATAACGCTCATTGGCAGACAGCATCAACCTCCAATTTTTTTAGCTTAAATCCTCAAGTCCTCTGTTTCTTTGGTCTCACTCCCTGGATGGACATCAATCTTGTTCCCCAATTTTTCTATAATACCACTTCTAACCAAAAGTCAGTGCACTTTGGAGATTTGGCAATTGCCCTCGACTTCCAACTCCTTGATCCCTCAGCAACCCCCTATTTCCCTGGCATCAAACTGACAATCAAAGAAATGTTCCCCACGGGCTCTTTCCAACGCTTAAATCCCGATAAACTTCTCACAGATCAAACAGGAGCTGGGGCCTATTCCACAACTTTTAACCTCGTTTTATATAAAGTCTACCCTTTGAAAGGAAATCACTTTCTCAGCACAACCTATAGCGCTGCATATACAGTCAACCCACCAGTACATGTGCACGGATTTAATACTTATGGAGGGGGCTACGGAACAAACGGGAAGGCATTACCCGGCAATAATTTTCAAGGGATTGTGAGCTTCGAACTCACGCTAACGCAAAATTGGGTCTTAGCCCTTGATAACGTGTATACCCATGTTAATGCGACTCAATTCTACGGGAACCTGGGAACCTCCTCCTCAGGAACTCCAGCGAGTATGGGACTTCCCTCTTCTGAGCAAATCAGCTTTGCCCCCGCTATCGAGTACAATTTCAACAGCCACCTTGGTATCATTGTCGGTTGCTGGATTTCTGCATGGGGACGCAATAGCCCCGTTTTCCGAAGCGGTGTGATTGCCCTTGACTACACCTATTAACCCTCTCTATTTTTCAGCTTGTTTACCAGCTACATCGTATGCTACCCTTGGCTCGATGGAAAAATTAGGTCGCTATATTCTTGAAAAACTGATTGCTACCGGAGGTATGGGAGCCATTTATCTGGCAAATGACCCCATTTGCGAAAGAAAAGTTGCGATAAAAAAAATCAAACCAGAACTACGCAACCACGCCTCCATCCGAGACCGTTTTTTACGAGAAGCAAAATTCGCCTCAGGACTCTCCCACCCTTCCATTATCCCCGTCTACTCCATTCATCAAGATGACGAAGATCTCTACTACACCATGCCTTACATTGAAGGAGAGACCCTTAAACAAATTATCACTGAAACAAGAAAAAGGGATTCCCGCGGAGAATCGTTACACCCCATTGGCGGCTCCATCCCCGCTTTAGTCCGCATCTTTCTCCACCTCTGTGAAGCCATGGACTACGCCCATTCAAAAGGAATTCTGCACAGAGACCTCAAACCTGAAAATGTGATCGTCGGCCGCTTTGGAGAAGTGCTCATTATTGACTGGGGACTCGCTTTACGCATTGGGAAAAAAGAAGTGGAAATCGATCTCCCCTCCCCCCCAGGAGAACTTACAAGACCGGGTAAAGTCGTTGGCACTGTCAGTTTCATGGCCCCAGAAAGGGCATTCGGACACCCCTCCTCCATACAAACAGATATCTACTCCCTTGGCGTCTCTTTCTACCAACTTCTCACCCTGCGCCTTCCCTTCCAAAGACGCTCTCTTGCCGAATTTCGAAAACAAGCTAAACACGAACTTCTCATCGACCCCCAAGAAAAAGCCCCCTATAGAGATATCCCACGCAAACTTTCCTCTATTGTCTCCAAATGTCTCGCCTTTCATCCCGACGAAAGGTACCGCTCCGTCCATGCCATCATTGACGATCTAAAAAGCTATATTGAGGGATGCCCCGATTGGACCCTCGCCGCCTCTTTAAACCTCAATCAACACGCAGATTGGGAATTTCAGGAAAATATCCTCCTTGCAAAACACATTGCCATTACCCGTATGACAGAAGTGATGGAATGGGTCATGCTCATGATCTCTAAAGTTGCCTTTTCAGGAAATACCCGACTAGAAGCTGAAGTTTCCCTCGGTCAGGACGGAGATGGGCTCGGATTTCTTCTTGGAGTCCCTGAACCCGATGAACGAAAAGGTCTTGAAGATGGGTACTGCCTCTGGATCGGAAAAGATCACTGCACCCTTTTTAGACAAAACGTCGAAGTGATGGATATCCCCGATGTCACTCTAGAACAGGGCAAAACTTACCATTTAGCCATCGAGATGATCGATAACCACCTCAAATTTTATATCGATCACCTCATTAAACTCGATTACTCTAGTCACATCCCTTTAGTGGGCGGCCATGTAGGACTTCTTTACCGCAATGCCGACTTTACCCTTGAAACCTTATCCATTTTTGTCGGCAGCCAAAATATCATGATTAACTGCCTCTCCGTACCAGACGCTTTTTTCCAAAGCAAAGATTTTTCAAAAGCACTAGAAGAATACCGCCGTATTGGCAACTCCTTCCAGGGACGCATTGAGGGAAGAGAAGCGATTTTCCGCGCTGGAATGGCCCTATTAGAATGGGGTAAGGTCGATACAAAAAAAAGAGCCCTTCTCTTCGATGAAGCCCTTAAAGAATTTGAAAAACTTGAAAACACCCCAGGAGCCCCCTTAGAATACCTCGGTAAATCTCTTGTCTATAAAGCAAGCCTCGACCTTACTGAAGAAATCAAATGCCTCGAATATGCACTCCGCAAATACCCCAAACATCCCCAACTTAAACTTCTCGAGCAACACATCATTTTTCGTCTCCACGAAACAGCAAAACGAGACAGAACTGCTGCCTTCCACTACGCTCTCCTGACCCTCTTTCACCTTCCCCATATGCTGACTAATCGAGACACCGAAACCCTAATGAAAGAACTGGTCAGACATCTAGAACCTCTTCCCTTTATCACCCCCCTCGATGACCCCCTGAATACGATGCTCCAACTCTCTTTTTGGCTAGCTAAACCGCTCACCCTCTATGAAGTCATCAACCTCATTCCAAAAAACCACCCCAACTACCTCCTCTTAGCAGAAAATGGACTCCGTGCCCTCCTCTACCTCAACTGCCAAGAACTTGCTGAAAAACTCTCCCTAGATATGGAGATTTCCCTTCCTGAAAAAGTCCCACCTCACCCCATCTGGCAACAACTTTTAGCCAAAGACTTTGAAGGAGCAAAACAGGCCTTTGCTTCTTGTTCTAAAAAAGAACTCTCCAAACCGGGAATTCTTCACCTTCTTTATGGATGTTTTCTCTACGTCACTCTCGGCAAAGGAGCCGCCCTCTCTCATTTCTACGGAATCACAGAAACCCCCTACCCGCCAACAGACACCCTTCTTGCCCACTACCTACAAGGCAATATCAACTTAAAATCTACCTGGTTCTCAAGCGCCTTTTTGTGGGAAAAAATCCAACTTTATGAGCAACTCATCCTTTTCTACACCCTCCTTGAAAATAAAGGAGAAGTTCTCGCTTTTGAATCTTTACTCAAACAAGAACTGAGTCTTCCCTTGAATATCGCTAAAAATCTGCTATAAACCCCTTGTACACAACAAAAATAATTTAAAGAAACATGAGTATGGATCACGATAGTTTCTAGGGGGGTCCCTCTCGGTGACCTCGGTGTTCTCGGTGTTCTCGGTGGTTATTTTTATCACATATATGGATGAGAAATCTATACCAACCATCCTTCTGCAATGATCGCATTCTCTTTCCCAGCGTTTCGAAAAATCACCACCGAGAGCACCGAGCTCACCGAGACCCTCATTCAACTCCCTACTTACAATTATTTATATTTTTAAGCATTTCATGAAGAAAAGAGATTGACTGCATCAGGTGAATTTTTAAGTGTTTCATAAGGTCAACGCCTTGCAATGCCTCTAGCGCATTCCATTATTGTCGTGTCCAAAGTTATAAACCGAATTTCGCGAAAAGATGTTTGATTATCAGAGAAATAAATTCGAAATTTAGGTTACAATTTTGAGCTATGGCTTACGAAAGTGAAAATATAGAGAAAAAATGGCGCGAGTTTTACGCCAAATCATCCCCGTTTAAAGCAGACCCCTCATCGCAAAAACCTCCCTACTGTATTGTTATCCCCCCACCCAACGTCACGGGAAAGCTGCACATGGGCCATGCTCTTGTCGATACCCTCCAGGATATCCTCATTCGTTATAAACGGATGATGGGATTCGAAACCCTCTGGCTTCCAGGAACAGATCACGCAGGCATCGCCACCCAAACGGTGGTAGAGCAACACCTCATCCGGACTGAAGGAAAAAGACGGATCGACTACGATAGAGAAACCTTTCTCTCCCATCTCTGGAATTGGAAAAATTCTCACGAAACCCATATCATCGATCAACTCAAACACCTTGGATGCTCCTGTGATTGGTCAAGACTCCGTTTTACCCTCGACGAAGACCTTTCTCTCGCCGTTAAAACCGTTTTCAAAAAATTAGTTGATGATAATCTCATTTACCGAGGAGATTACCTCGTTAACTGGGATACAATTACAGAAACAGCTCTCGCTGATGATGAAGTCGAGCACGAAGAGAGAGAGGGACACCTCTGGACCTTTCAGTATGGGCCCCTCCAAATTGCGACCACTCGCCCTGAAACGATGCTCGGGGATACCGCAGTTGCAGTCTCTCCAAGTGATCCCCGCTACGCCCACCTAATTGGAACAAATATCACACTCCCCATTACAGGACGTGAGGTGCCCATTGTTGCTGATCATTATGTCGACCCCTCATTTGGGACAGGGGCTGTAAAGATTACCCCTGCACACGATCCCAATGATTATGAAATCGCCCTCCGCCACAACCTTCCCATGATCAATATCATGACCCCAAGAGGATTCATCAACGAGACAGGGGGAGAATTCGCTGGGCTCACCATGCAAGAAGCCCGTGCTGCAGTGATCAAAAAAATGGAACACTTAGGGCTTCTCGTTAAAGTAGAGAAACATATCCACCGAGTCGGAGTCTCTTACCGTTCAAAAGCAATCATTGAACCTTACCTTTCAAAACAGTGGTTTGTACGCCTTTCTCAGTTTAAAGAAACGCTCATGAGTGCAGTGACCGAAGGACGGGTTAAACTCATTCCGAAAGGGTGGGAAAACACCTACTTCCATTGGATTGAAAACTTGAGAGATTGGTGCATATCTAGACAACTTTGGTGGGGACATCGAATTCCCATTTGGTACCGTAAAGATAATAAGGAAATATGGACCGCAGAAGAACCTTCTGACCTCACCGATTGGGAGCAGGATCCCGATGTCCTTGACACCTGGTTTTCTTCAGCTCTTTGGCCCTTTAGTGCCCTCGGATGGCCTAAAAAAACAGAAGATCTCGCCAAATTTTACCCCAATTCCACCCTTATCACAGGACATGACATCCTCTTTTTCTGGGTAGCTCGAATGATTTTAATGGGAGAATATGTCCTTGGAGAGGCCCCCTTTCCCGAAACCTTTCTTCATGGCCTCATCTACGGGAAATCGTATGAAAAGGGAGGGGTGTATGTCTCATCTCAAGAAAAAAAACAATACGATCTTGAAGAGAAGCCTTTACCAGCAGGCGTCACTGCCCGTTGGGAAAAAATGTCCAAATCAAAAGGAAATGTGATAGATCCCCTCGAAGTGAGCCGTGATTATGGAACTGATGCCCTGCGGTACGCCCTTACCTTTAGCTGTACTCACCAAAGGCAAATTGATCTCGACATGAGGAAATTTGAGGAGTTTAAAAACTTTATCAACAAACTCTATAATGGGGCTCGGTATGTGCTAATGAACCTACCTCCTCAAATTACAGAGATCTCTCCTATGCACATTGAAGATCATTGGATTTTATCTAGATTACATCGTCTTATTGGAGAGGTGCACGAAGCACTAGCTTCCTATGCCTTTGACACTCTAGCAGATAAGACCTATAAGTTTTTCTGGGATGATTTTTGTGCGTATTATATTGAGCTGACAAAAAAAGGAACGGCTTCTCAAAAAGAGATTCTCGTCTCTGTTCTTGAAACCTATCTCAGACTCATTCACCCCATAGCCCCCTTTGTGACAGAGGAACTCTACAGTGAACTCCATGCTTTATTCCCTGTATCCTGCCTAGCTCTCGCTTCTTATCCAATACAGAATAAAGACCTGATTAACGAAGAGGCAGAAGCTACCTTTCATCAATATGTTGAAGTGTTAACGGCAATAAGGACCATTCGGGCAGAGATGAAGCTTCCCCCTCGCCTTGCAACCGATCTATATCTCTCCGCTTCAGATCCTGTTCTTGAATCTTTCTTAAGACGTCTACTCCCTCTTAAAGAAATCCACATCGGTTCTTTTGATGGACAAGGTTCGAAGGGACAAGTGGGCATTCTCCATTTTACCATCCCCCTTCCAGAGGAAATGATGGAAGCTGAAAAACTTCGCCTTGTGAAAGAAAGGGAAAAGCTGATGAAACAAGTCTCATCACTAGAAAAGCAGTTAAGCGAACCGAGCTTTATAGATAAAGCGCCTCCTCACCTTGTGACTAAAACCCGTGAAACCCTTGAGGAGTTAAAGTCGAAGCTTAATAATTTAAACTAATTGCATAAAATATTATTTTATTATAAAAATAGATTAAAGGAGTGTTTTTTATGAACATAAATCCAATTGGCAATGCCAATAACTTTAATCCTGCATCCCCCGATCCTGTTACTTCCCCTCTTTTCCCCGATTTTCCCATCTATACAGGGCCTGTATCCCTTGCTATAGCTGAGCAAGCCAAGGCAACTATCGATACTGCAACTTCTGCAATCAGTGATATTTTACAACCTTTATCTAATACAGGAGAATCTCCTTCACCATCACAAAAAGCGGAAATTTTCAACCTTGTCCAAAGCATTACAACAAACGAGTTATCACCTAAAGATCCTTATTCTCCAATGGAGAATGTAATAGCTTACTTTACCCAGGTGTATAAAGGGCCTATACCCCCACCCATGACAAGTTCACCATTTCAGCAACTGAATGGGCTTATCCAAATGGTCGGTCTTTTAAACCCAATTAATGAAATGCCCTATGTCACAGCCCCGCCCGCTGCCCCAGGAAATCCTTTGGATGATATTAGTGCAGGTTTACTTGCTATCTCGACAGACTGGCTTACAAATAGCGGTCATATTAACTACTGGGATTAGGATTCGGACTGAACAATCCGATCAAAGACATGAGTTTCATGGCCAATGACTCCTGCAAGGAGGAAAAGGCCTATTAAGTTGGGGAAGGCCATAAGCCCATTCATCATATTAGAAAACCCCCAGGCGAGCTCTAGCGAAAGCATGGCCCCTGGAAATACAACAAGGGTGGCCAGAAGACGGTAGGGTTTTACCCAGCGGATCCCCACTAAATACTCGATACATTTCTCACCATAATAAGCCCAACCGAGAATGGTAGAATAAGCAAAAGGGATAAGGGCAATGGTAACAATAACCCCGCCCCAAGGGATCACTGCATCAAAAGCGTGAAGTGCTAAACTCGATCCATTCAAAAGGACTCCATTTGCATCGACTTGTCCAAGGACCCCAGAAACGGCAATCACAAGCCCTGTTATCGTACACACGATCCCCGTTGTAATAAACACACTGCACATCGAAACAAGCGCCTGGCGCCCCGGAGTATCAGTTCTAGCAGCAGCAGCAGCAATCGGAGAACTTCCAAGCCCTGCCTCTGAAGAAAATACGCCCCTAGAAATCCCCATTTGTATCGCTAGCATGACTGAAGCTCCTGCAAATCCCCCAAAAGGGGCCTTTCCCATGAAAGCCTGTTCAAAAATAAGGACAAAAGCCTGAGGAATTTGATCGAGGCGAAGCGCAATGATGATCAGCCCTCCCCCGATATAAAAAATGGCCATGAGCGGGACAAGGACACTTGCTACCCTCCCAATGCTCTTAATTCCACCGATGAGGGCTACCCCAACGACGACCATGAGCATGAGACCACTTATCCAAGGAGGGAGTCCCACTAAATTATCCAAAGCGGCCGCAACAGAATTGGACTGAACTAAATTTCCAGTTCCAAGGGCCGTAATCGCACCAAAGATCGCAAAAGAAGCGGCGAGTACCCGAGAGTTGAGCCCCTTCCGAAGGTAGTACATGGGCCCCCCGCACATCTCCCCTTTTTCATCCATGATGCGGTATTTAATGGCTAAAATCGCCTCTCCATATTTCGTCGCCATCCCAATCACTGCAGCAACCCACATCCAAAAAAGGGATCCCAATCCCCCAATGGCAATGGCAGTTGCTACCCCTGTAATACTTCCAATACCAATCGTGGCAGCAAGAGCGGTCATAAGTGCCTGAAAATGAGTAATGTCCCCAGGAGCCCCTTCATTTTGAGAGGGAGTAAAAGCGAGCTTATGTGCATAAAGGAGATACCGAAACTGAACGCCTCTTGTCTTAAATGACAAATAAATCCCAACAACTATCAAGAGGATTAAAAGAGGAGGCCCCCAAATCAATCCGTTAAGCTGGTCTATCATAGTCTGTAAACGAAGCATACTGGGAATAGCCTATCAAATCACCCGTTTTGGATCTACCCATTTTTAATCTTTTTTACACATAAAAATTTCCTATTTTTTTAATATAACCATTTAAATAAATTCGGGTATTTAATATAATTCTTTTAATAAAGGATGTAATTAATTTAAAAAATCTTTAAATTGGTGGTGTATGGCTTCTATATCTGATCCAACACAGGAGTTCGTTAAAGACCAGATCCTATTCCAACCCCTCGAAGAGGAAGAGATTCCAGAGGAGTTGGTTAAAGAATTTTTTGAATCTCTAGAAGATCTCGATTGGGAGCCTTCAGAAGAAGACCTCGATGAGCTTCAAGAAAAAATCGATGGAGAGTGGGAAGAGCCTCAACATGAAGAACTTATATCTTCCTCTTCAGAAGAACTTTTTAGTGAAGCGCGAGAGGAAATCCTAGATACCCCTTTCCCAATTGAAGTAGCTGTCATGACGATTCTCAATGAATGCCTATCGCCAGAAAATTCCCGGAAACCCTATACTCGTCGTTATGCCAAGCCATCGATTCTTTTCTTCCGGATCCACCATTGAAGGGGAGGAATTTCATCACCTGACCCGCGTTATGCGCAATCAAGTAGGTGATGAAATCGAACTGATTGATGGAAAAGGATCCCTTTCTCTTGCAAAAATCACCTCGATCGAAAAAAAAGAAGCCACGCTCAAAATTTTGGCCACTTCAACAGAAGAGCCCCCCAAAGAGCGTTACTCCCTCATTCAGGGCGTTCCTCAAGGAGCTAAGATTGAGTGGGTTTTAGAAAAAGGGACAGAGCTCGACATTGACGATTTTTTATTTTTTGGATCTAAGGACTTTTCACCCAATAAACTCACTCGATTTCACCACATTCTTATTGCAGCTATCAAACAATGTGGGCGCCTTTTTCTACCTACCCTGTCTTTTTATTCCTCTTTAGAAGAGGTCCCCCTTCATGAGGGGGCTTGCTATGGGGATCCCCAAGGAACCCCCTACCATACAGGACATCAGATAGTGATTGGTCCTGAATCGGGCTTTTCAGAAGAAGAAATCTCTCTTTTAAAAGGAAAGGGAGCTCAAGGAGTCTCCCTTGGAAAGCATATCCTGAGAACAGAAACTGCTGCCATCATTGGTGTTTATACGATGACTAAAAGTCGAGTCTAACCCCTGCAGAGAGACCTGATAGAGTTAAATTGCCATTTGATTCTGAATAAAGCCCGGTATAAGTCAACGTCGTATTATGATTGACTGTTTTTTGCATCTTGTTGTAATTGAACCAAAGGTGTTGATCCCAACCTGCATTGAATTCAAGATGCGCTTTATTATCCCAAAACCAAAATCCCGCTCTCATACCGAGAACCATATCGACCACAGGTAAAGTAGAGAGATAGCTATTTTTATACTTCATACTTGTTGAAGCGTCTGTCACCACATTTTCAAATTCTTCGTGCTGAGTCATCGAAAAATTACCCCAGAGAAGACCAAATCCTAGATTGAAATAGATGCTAAAAATTCGGTTGACATACCATTCAGTATCAAGATTCCCTTTGGGGCCTAATGCTTTAGTATGCTGGGTTAAATTCACCGTGTCGTGGTAATGAGTTGAAACTGCAGAATATTGGGTGCTATAAAAAACCTTCGAGTGAGAATCTAATCTAGCCCCTCTAATTCCAAAGGCAGGACGGAAAACGACGCTTGGGCTCAACCAAAAGCCGCGAGAGACATCAAAATCCACCTCATTTAAATTAAAATGGTACTGCATGGAGGCGTAGTTTGCCTCACCAGGTCCAAGGATAGCGGACCAAACTGTAAGTAGTACTTTTTGTCCTGCGGTATCAGAAAGAGCCGAAACCCCTTTTTTCTTATGGCTATTGTTATTGTAATAGGTATAAGTCACTCCGGCATCCCAAGTATCATAACCCATATTGAATCTCGCCATGGCTCGAACACCACCTGTCCAATTCCAATCGAGATATTCAATTTGCTGAGGGATATTCGTGATGGTATCACTTCCTTTTACCCCTTTAATTACAAAACCCAATCCATCTTCTCTAATGCCCCAATAGAGTCCCTCAACGGAAAGAGCAACATCTCGATCAATATCAAATCCCTCTTTCGCCACGTGAGACGACTCTTCGAGCTTAAGCTGGTTCTTTTCAAGACGTGAAACTCGGTTCTCGAGACTCAACATCTTCATTTCATCAGCGCCATATGCAACTGACAGGAAGGAGGCTATAACTAAAAATGAAAACTTCATGATGCCCATCTTGGATGATTAATGATAATTCTGACAAGTATTTAAAAATTCTTCTTCTGCATTAGAGTCTCCTTTGAAGACAATGCCCTTCGCAAGATCTAAAGTGACCACTTGCTGAGGTTTAAGCAAATCAGAAGCTCCATCTGCTCGAAGTAATAAAGCTCTCCCATATTTCTTTCCGAGAACCTTTGCATCCCGTTCCGAATGGGCATCTTCTGGATAATTTTGCAAAATGACCCCCTGAGCTTCCTTAAAAATTCTATCGTAAGAAGGATCACACTTTGTAATCACCACAATTTTTCCCTCTACAGGATCTGTCATGGTGCTATCGTGGATAATCACTACTTCACCAGAAAGGGGTTTTTCTCCTCGATGTGCCATCCCTCTTACAAGAACCTCTCCGATATTATCTACCATGATCATATTGGTCGTTCCGCTGATTCCAAAGGGAGCTCCTGCAGAAACAGCGATGATGTCCCCATATCTCACCAATTTATGCGCTACCGCAAAACAACTGGCGATATGAAATCCTTCCCGAGCATCCTTGACTTTTCTAAAAAGGGGAATCACTCCCCATTGAAGGGAGAGTTGATGGTAGACTTTTTGGTTTGCAGTCACAGCGACAATCGGCATTGCGGGACGAAACCTGCTAATAGCACAGGCTGTATGTCCACTATTTGTAAAAACAAAAATCGCAGAGGCCTTCGCACTATAAGCTGTCTTAACACAGGCTAGAGCAATGGAAGAGGCGATGTTATTGAAAGATAGCCTCGACATTGAATTATAAAAAAGTTCAGCATAATCGACATCTTTTTCAGCTTCTTCTATCGTACTTTTCATGATTTTCACGGCATCTAGGGGGTATTTACCCACTGCAGTTTCCCCTGAAAGCATCACAGCTGTCGTGCTGTCATAAATGGCATTAGCCACATCAGAAATTTCAGCCCTTGTTGGAAGCGGGGCGTGAATCATCGACTCGAGCATTTGAGTTGCAGTAACCACAGGTTTAAAAGATTGATTGCTTTTGCGAATCATCTGCTTTTGAAGTTTAGGGACCTGAGTTAAAGGAACTTCAACCCCTAAATCCCCTCTTGCCACCATAATTCCATTTGATACAGGGAGAATCGAGTCAAAATGGGCAACTCCGTCAGCACTCTCAATTTTAGCAATGACCTTTACTTCAGGATGGCCAATTTGAAAAAGGAGATCTTTAATCTGAAGCATGTGTTCCGCAGAGCGGACAAACGAGGCGGCAATGAGATCCACTCCGTGCTTACATCCAAAAGTAATATCCTCAATATCTTGCTCAGTCAGCGCAGGGAGTTGGATATTTCCATGAGGGATATTCACCCCTTTCTGCGAAGAGATTAGGCCATCATTTTTGATCTCAATGACAACTCCTTGGGGAGTGACTGCAACGACCTGAGCTAAAATATAGCCATCATCAATCAAGACCTTCATCTTGACTTCGAGATCATCCAAAATAGAAGGAGGAGTTAAAGGAAGTTCTTTTTCATTCCCCGGCGACGGATCTTTTCTGAGTAAAATGCGCTGCCCTTTAACAACATGAATTTGATGTCCTTCAATCATACCGATTCTGATTTCTGGACCTTTGGTATCGAGCATAATGGCAAGGGGCACCCCTTTTTCTTCTCGAGCCCGCATGAGTTTTTGAATAGATTCTAAATGAGATGCATGAGATCCATGAGAAAAATTGAGACGAGCGACATTCATCCCAGCATCAATGAGTTTGAGAATGGTCTTATAATCAGACACTGCAGGGCCAATAGTACAAATCACTTTTGTTCGAGTAAGCATTCTCCCAACCTACACCTAAAGAGCTATATTTTTCAATGAGACTCTCTATATAAAAATAGCTTTTTAATGTAATCTTCTTTGGATCATGAGTTTACTTTCTCTTCAAGATCTAAAAACATCTCTTAATGCCTACGCAACCCTTCCTCCTGGCGACTCCCTGGAACCCATTCGATCCTTAAGGGAAAGATCTCCAAGAGACCATCTGCTGACCCTCTTGTTTGAAGAAGTCTGGCAAATAGAGAACCTCCTTTCTCCAGAAAACCCCTCTCTAAAACACCCCAGATTTGGAGAATTTTCTTTTTTAAAAGAACACGACTACGATACCGAAGATGCAGTGCGTGAGCAGGCCCTTACCAATGTTGTAGCAAAACTTATTTTTTTCACCATGCATCAGCTCGTTTTTTCCCCTTCTTCCGCTTCCAACCCCCTTCTCTTAAAACAACTTGATATCCTTGATCCCCTCATGGCTAAAACGGCAACCTCCTATCTCTCTCCCCCGCCTCCTAGAGAAGAGGATACATCCTGGGAGCTACCTTGAGTAGAGCTCGCCTATCTGCCATCATTGGCAATTTCCTTGAACATTACGATACCGCTTTATTTGGGTTTGTCGCCCCTTTTATCGCCCCTCTCTTTTTCCCAGAAAGCACGCCTCTGACTGCTCTTATCCTAACTTATGGCATGCTTCCTCTAGGAATAGTGACCCGTCCTTTAGGGGCTCTTTTTTTTGGGTGGATTGGAGACAAGTATGGGAGAAGGCAAGCCTTATTTTATTCTTTGCTAGGAATGGCGATGGTGACCATGGGAATGGGATCCCTTCCCTTTTATCCCCTCTTACTTGCTCTTGGAAGGATGCTTCAAAGTTTTTGTGCAGCAGGGGAATCAATTGGGGGGGCTATTTTTGTCCTTGAGAATACGAAAGCTACCAAAAGAGACCTCATGAGCAGTCTTTATGATGTCTCTTCTATCGGAGGGATCCTCACTGCTTCTCTCCTTGTTTCCACTTTAAGTCGCCTAGGTTCTTTTGAAACCTCGTGGCGCATCTTATTTTGGTGTGGGGGTCTAACCGCTCTTTTAGGATTTTTCTTGCGCCTTGGCATCAAAGACACTCCCGAATGCCTCATAACCCAAGAGACTCCACCTCCCTTTTCTCTTAAAGAGAAGAGTTACCTGCTCCTTCCGATCATTTTTGCCTCAGGGTTCTCTTATGTCACCTATTCTCTGGCCTTCACTCTAATGAATGGGTATATCCCTCTCATTACGCCCTTCTTAAGAGAAGAGGTGATAGAAGCCAATACAGGGTTACTTGTCCTTGATCTTCTGCTCCTTCCTTGTTTTGGGTATCTCGCACAACGGATAGGAAAAGAGAAAGTGATGCTTTTCGGAACTGTAGGAGCGGTTCTAGGAGCGATTCCCCTATTTGCATCTCTATCTGGGGCCTCTTTAGGAACTATTTTTCTTGTAAGACTGCTTCTGATTGTATGTGGAGTAGCTTTTGCAGCACCTTATCATTCGTGGAGTCTGGAGCGAGTTCCTTTAGAGTACCGCTACCGAGTGCTCTCCTTAGGAAGTGCCCTAGGATCCCAGTTAATTGGCGCACCAGCTACCGTTATTTGCCTAGGTCTTTATCAATTAACAGGGTGGCATGGGGCCCCTAGCTTATACCTGATTGCGACAGGGCTCCTTGCCAGCGTAACGATTTACCAAAATAAAGGCCTCTTTAAGAGGCCAGCTGAAGGCTACTGATCAATGCTTGTACAGCAGCTTGAACCTGTGCAGGGGTATAGCTGTTTGGGTATTTCAGGATTTGCCCTAAATTTGCGCTCGCAGCAGAGTATCCTGGATAATTGGAAGAAATCCTATAACCGGTCTGCTGATCTAGGGTATCAAAGATGTTCCCAAAGGCGATGTAGACTTGATTTAGGGTCAATTGATCCCCAATTTGATTATAAAAGCTCTCCACAAATTGTCCAATTCCTTCTCCTACAAGCCAAATGTCCCCTTGAGTTCCCTGACCATTATGAGCCCATGCTAAAATGAGTGTCTGAATTCCCATGACAGTGGGCATATCGTTATCTGGGAAAACCTCAATTTGGTTGGGATTAGGATTGTTATTAAAAGGGAGAAGACTTGCTAAAATAGATTCCCCACCCATGGGCGATGGACATGTTAACCCATCTATTTCATCGGATGGCACATACTGAATATAGACAGAAATAAACGCTTCAGCACCACCTAAATTATTAAAACTCAGTCCATTCGCTAAGATTTTTGCAGTTAAGTTACTGCAAGAAAAAGCATCTGTCACGCTATATAGGTTGAGATTGCCTGCAGCGGCTGGGAAATTGTTGAGAATAGTGATTGCAGCTGCTATAGGGGGATTTTGGCTTAATTTCTGAATGATGGGAGTTAGGGAAGCGGCGACAGTTGGGACCATCGAGGAAAGGAGAGAAAAAGCCTCGGCAATTTGCCCAGTAATATTATTGAATTCCCCGGGATTCATTCCACTGGAATTTGCAGCCTGTAGGCTTATGATTGCCTGACCCACAAAATCTTGAATAGTGTAAACAGACTCAATTGGAGCTTTTGGACAAATAGACATAAAACATCCCCCTTTTTCATTATTAAATAATTAAACGATATAATTTGTCAAAAAGCATTATTATATAACAAAACAAGTTAAAGAATAGCAGGATATTAGGATCCTGCTATTCTTTTTCCTCCCCTGCGAGCTAAGTTACTAACTCACCTTACGCGAAGCGAGGGTTGAAAAGGGGCTTATTACTTGCTGCAAACAACATGAGTATGGATCACGATAGTTTCCAGGGGTCCCCCTCGGTGCTCTCGGTGTGCTCGGTGGTTATTTTTATCACATATATGGATGAGCAACCCATGCTAACCATCTTTCTGCAATGATCGCATTCCCTTTCCCAGCGTTTTGAAAATTTACCACCGAGCACACCGAGCTCACCGAGACCCTTATTAGGTCCCATGCTTCAAATATTCTATCTATGCACCACCACCCTGCAAGATGAAAGAGGACTGCAGAAACAGAGTTTTCTGTCAAAAAAAGTTATGGGTAAAAATATATTCGTGCCTCTGCGTTAGCCTTTTAAAATTAGAGACTTAACGAGAGAGACGCAAAGAGGGAAGGGGGTGTGGTAAACTTGGAACTTAGGTGACTAAGAATCAACTGCAGGGAAAGGGAATTTGGCACGCCAGTAGTCAATGAATTCATTCTCTGTGCCTCTTGTGAAAAGGCGGCGCATTTTTTCCCATGCCGAATCTTGATTGGATAGCTGCCGATTGACATCATCCACTCTAGAGAAAAACTGATTGGATAGACTATAGACTCTGTATAAAGCATGAGGTTTTGCATAAGCATCTGCAGTCACTCGAAGATGAGCTCCAATTAAACAGAGCAAGAGGTGCCAAATAGCAACTACTGTTTTTTCTGGTGCGAGGGGTCTTTCAGGGAATTGAGTCATTGGAGGTTCGTCGACAGACAGAATGGGAATCAAAGATCTGATCTTGACATCGACTAAACTGGGATTGCAGTTTAAACCAAAGTGACCATCCCCCATTCGGGAAATCATGCTATCCCCTTCCCAATAATGGCGCACTTTAATTTTATGAGAAAGTTCTTCGGCTCGAAGGGCGATTTCATTCAGTGTTTTTTCATCGATCCCTGCCCCGTCAACTAAGCGAAGCTTGTGAACCCGGTGAAGTAAAAGAGCAGCGTGGCGGGTGGCATGCGCCTCTCCTAAACTGAAGGCATCCATATCGACAAGCTCATCTTGCGATCTAACAAACCCTGCTGCAGGGTGATTCATAAAGTAATTGAGCTCATCAAATGTAGTAATGGCTCCTCTACACCCTAGATTAGGGCGGAGATCATCATACATCGTCGTAATTTTTAAGGGATCTGTCCCTTGATAAGAGATCCGGCTATACAGTCCCTGGTGCAGAGTTTTTAAAAGAAGAAAATGGGCTCCTGCCCCGCAAATACTTCTAAAAACTTGATGGTATCCTTTTCTCGTCGGAATAATCAAACCTATAGGAAGTTCTTCATCATTGATGCGCTTCATGTAGTTCAGAACTTCATCCATGGAGCTTCCATGGCGACGCCGTTTGATTTCGTTCAAATAGACCCGTTTTCTCATTTCTGCAAAAGAACTTGCCTTAGAAAAGAGGGTCCGGTCGAAAGAAGAAGGGAGATCATTGCAGAACATCGCAAGAATAGAATCGAAAGGAACAGCCCGGTTATAGAGATCGTCATAATCTTCTTTTGTCAGCTCATCAAACCGTCTTCCTTCGTAACGAGAAGGGTCTCGTAAATAAATTTCTACAAGATCTTCAAGATAAACTTCCCCAAGCCCGACGAACAGCCGCTTCATTTCACCTACTGTCAAACAAATGCCGAGTCCATATTTTTCTCGAATATTAACCTCAACCCGTTTTCCGACCCGGTCCAAGCGAAGAGCTCCCACCTCAGCATAAAGTCTTTCAATCGTCGCCCGATTTTGAGCCCGCTCGAGGTCATTGATCAATACAGAGGGGAGAACTTGCCCAACAGAAACCCCAGTAGAAACTCCCTCATCCGAGATGATGACTCTACTAAAATCCCAGCTATTCTTAATTTGAAGCGATATTTTATCCAACATTTGAAGTCATTATATTCAATGTCAGATTTAATTGCATTACGTTGATTTTTTTGAAAAATTAAAATTAAATTATAAAATAAAAAAGGTTGGTTTTTTATATTAAAAACCAACCTTTTGATCTCTATGAATCTAGTTTTAAAGGTAGAAACTTACTTAGGTAGCCCTAGTACTTCTTTAGCGTCAAAATAAGCCTGGGTAAATCGAGACCAATCAGACAGGATGTAAACAGCGCCTTCTGGAACCGGTTTTGTCAAATCTGGCTTCCGACTAATATTATAAGGGCCTTCAAAACCGTCTTCATAGATACGGAATGTCTCCCCCATTAAATTACAGCTATGAGCCCTGTTTACACTATCAAACGCATTATGTAGCTCATGATCATAAGTAGATCCTTGAATGATCATATCATCAAGCTTATCTAAAGGAGAAAGGTGGCTAGCAACTTGAGGTGCTGCTACTGCTCTGGCTGCTACTCGTGCTGCCAGCTCCTCCGACAACCGTATTCCTTCCGCTAGCATTTCGTCTTCCTCATGAGTTGCAGGAACCGAAACTGCAGCAGCGCCGGCTGCTGAACGGGCAGCTTGATCTACGAACGTAACGCGCGCGGTAAACGGCACAATTTCCGTTGCAGGGAGACCATCTGTCCCTACGATGACCCTAAACAATCTTCTTCCTTCCACTACACTTTCCGGGTCCGCCCAATATAACGGATTACCATGCATATCATGTGCTGCAACTGGATGTACCGAGGCCTCTGCTGGTAGGGGGGGGCGCTGTGGAGCTACTCCGCCAGCTCCAGCTCCAGCTCCAGCTCCAGCTCCAGCTCCAGCTCCAGCTCCAGCTCCAGCTCCAGCTC
>JAGOSM010000001.1:119076-123932 GCA_018062315.1 Simkaniaceae bacterium
CCAGCTCCAGCTCCAGCTCCAGCTCCAGCTCCAGCTCCAGCTCCAGCTCCAGCTCCAGCTCCAGCTCTTACAACACCTAATTCTTCATCACTAAAACACTTAAATTCTACTTGAAGGCGCTCAACCTCAGTCTCACGAAGTCCTTGAATAGTCTCATGGTCCATATAAAAAGGAGACATTTCACTCTTTAGAAAATTGATAAGACCAGCTGAAGTAGGAAAACCTAGAACATAAGAGGCTGCATTCCCTGGGTTTACAGAATTGCTTCCATGCGAATCGTAAAATAAAAATGTTTTAGCACCATGAACATCCGTTCTCATATCAATCCCAAAAGCCATTCCATTGTGCATAATAATCATAGAAGCATTAGCCCCTTCCGCTTCCAATTTTTCTACTACAAGCGGAGCAAACTTATCTCGGTTAGCAAGAACATCGAAATGAGGCGTACCATCCACACCCCCCCAGAAGAGTGTCTCCCCTCCCTCTAGCGGCACCCCTGCTCCTCCACGAATGAGAGGGTCGCGGGTTGTAGCATTTAACGCATTACGCTCTCGAACACCTTCTCGCGTAGCTTTGTTAATCAGATCTGAATTAAGAGGCTCACCAGAGCTCATAGCCTTTAGAAAAGCCTTTGCACAGAATAGGCAAGGACTTCCATGCGTGGGCTCACCTGTTCCATTCTGATGGAAAGTACCGAGCCGGCAAAAGCTACGATCTCCAGCCTGAGGAGCTAATATTGGAACTGCAACCGCATCCACGGGACCGGCGGCCTGCGGCAAGAACGCTGAACATAATGAGACCATCCCATCTAAAGTGCTTGCTTGCTCGTCTGTTAGGGGTGCTGCACTGGCAAGCAGCTTATTAGCTCTTGCTGTTATAGTAGCAGCCAGATCACTTGCTTCAGCAGGAAGCTCGTCTCCTTGCAGCATCGTACAAAATATATCATAATGGTTGCTTAAATCATTAATTGTTGTAGAAATATCCATGGGATCTCCTTTTTTATTTTTAATTATACATGAAATGTAATTAAAAAATCAAGGATTGTAAATAAATTGTTTAACATTAAACATTTCATTATTAATCATTTATATATTTGTATAAATAATTTTTAATCAGTTTTATATTAATTAACCGCCTAACTCTTAATGGGTTAGGTTGTTGATTAAAGAATTTGTTCGTAAGATGGGTTTTGAAGTGAAATATGGGGCGTTAAATGATATTGTCTGGAGAGATCAAGGTTCCTATTGCCTTGATAGTAATAGTAAGCAGAAGCAAACATTCGGCTCAGGGGCCTCGCAATCGGCAAACACATACACCCCATAACCAAACTAGCACCCCCTAAATAACACCAATCCCGAGCCCCAGATGAACCTTGCGTATTCTTTTCAGAACAGATCTCCCGAACCAAAAGAATGGGAATGACAGAGACCGCACTGAATAAAACGGCCATTCCACACATATCCCTCATAGAGTACCCCTCCTCCCTCCAGTATTCTCTGAAAGAAGGTCTTTGCACAGTCGCACTAAACATAGGAGCTACCTTTCGTATTCTTTTATTAAGCAATAATTTTGTACTACCTCCTTTTTTTTTAGCAAGAAGGAGAAGACATATTCTCCTCTTTTTATTAAAATACTCATCTATGGGTAAAAAAATTGTCGCTGTAGCCCTTTCTGGAGGGGTCGATTCTGCCGTGTCTGCTCTCCTTCTTAAACAGGCCGGCTATGAGGTCTTTGCCCTTTTTATGAAGAATTGGGATGAAAAAGAATGCCCTGCTGAAACCGATTACCAAGACATTATCGCCATTTGCCATCAACTAGACATCCCCTATTATACGGTCAATTTTACAGAAGCTTATTATAATCAGGTCTTTACATCTTTTGTAGAAGATCTTAAAAAGGGATTTACCCCAAACCCCGATATCCTTTGCAACCGGGAGATTAAATTCGATGCCCTTTTTAAGAAAGCTCTTGAGCTCGGAGCAGATTACCTAGCCACCGGTCACTACGCCCAAACAGACCACACCCATCTCCTCAAAGGACTAGACCCTAATAAAGATCAGAGTTATTTCTTATACACGATCAAAAGCTCTATTTTAGAAAAAACCCTCTTCCCCATTGGACATCTTTTGAAGCCTGAAGTCCGAAAACTCGCAGAGATGCACCGCATCCCCGTTTTTAATAAAAAAGACAGCACCGGAATTTGTTTTATTGGGAACCGCAATTTTCGAGAGTTTATGATGAATTATATCTCTACAGAAAAAGGGCCCATCTTGGATGTGGATGGAAAAGTGCTGGGTGAACATGTGGGCATTTCCTTCTACACGATTGGGCAAAGGAAAGGGCTTGGAATTGGAGGTCCTGGAGACGCCTATTTTGTTGTAGATAAAGATCCTCAAAATAATACAGTCATTGTAGCTCAAGGGATAGACCACCCTGCTCTTTACCGGAAAGAGCTGATCGCCGAACTCCCTTCTTGGATTGCATCACCACCCCCTTTTCCCAAACCCTGCTTTGCGAAAATCAGGTACCGGCAAGTAGAGCAACCCTGCACCATTTACCCCTTGGAAAACTCCATTCACGTCGTCTTCGATAAGCCCCAAAGAGCCGTCACACCTTATCAATCCATCGTCTTTTATGACGGAGAGAAAACTCTCGGGGGATCAAGAATCCTATAGTCGTTTAAAATTTAAATTTCCCACCTGGACAATGCGAAAGCTCCCAAGGTTCAAAAGAAAAAAATAGAGCAGTATTGGATAAATACAGTTCTATTTTTTTCTTTTGAACCTTGGGAGCTTTGGCGAAGTCCAGGCTAGGAAATTTAAAATTTAAGCGACTATACATGCTCTTTCCTGAACATCCTATCTTTTATCAAGAACTGGTCCAGGTAGTAGATCAAACAGAACACCTTCTTCTCAGAGGCAATATCCCCCGCAACCAACAAGGGCAATTCTGTTTCCCTTCCCTATTAGGAGCCATTTATTCCTTCATATCTCCTCCCTTTGATTTAATGGTAATTAGCCTACTCACCTTCGAACGGGAGGATGAAGCCTCTTTAATCAAAGAAATGCATGCCTTTTATGGTACGGGAGCTCTTGAAATGGGGAAAATAGAATCTCATCCCCTCTTTGGCAAATGGGTCTGGTGGCAGGTGAGAGCTCATTTATCCCATGATCCCCCTTTCTCTCCATCAACTCCTCTTGCTATGATTCAACAAGGAGAAGAAGAAACCGATCTCTCCCTTTTAACCGAACAATCCTTCGACGGCAGACTGCTCTCTTTTCCTAAGCTAGTCGATCTTGTTTTCGATATCATGCATACCCCAAGCGAGAAACCTCATGTCATTTATTTTCACTGCCGCCACGGGCGCAACCGATCATCTGCTCTTGCGATTGCCTATCTCATGAGATGCGGCTTATCGCTCGAAGAGGCTTGGGAGAAAGAAAACCGCAATTACCCTATCTATGAACCGCAGGAACTTGCCAGCTTCCTCTCCCTTTATGAAAGATTGCTAAGACTTAGGAGCACTTCTTGAACAAAAAGATGAATGAAAGTTTCTTCATCAAATAATTTGGCCTGATCTGTTTTCAAAAAAGCCCGTATTCGCTCCTGATACCCATAAAACGTCTCTTCAGACATCCCTTGTACATAATCTAGAAGTGCCTCATAAGAGGCAAAATCTCGCTTATCAATCAAACAGTCCTTTGGAACATAGTCACAAATATTACTCGCTCCCAAGTAAATGGGTATCGTCCCTACATGAAAACAATCAAAGATTTTCTCAGTAATATACCCCCGAATGTTCTCCGTATTTTCATAAGAAAAACTAAACCGGTACTGTTGTAGCGTTGCATATTTATCTGCAACACTCCCCACATAACTGTGATACCCCTCCCCTTCCCATCCATATCCATAAAGATCAAACAGTCCAGAATCATCTAAATACTCAATCGCCTTTTTTCGCTCTGTATAGATCTCCTGAGGTCCTTGAGAGGTTTTATTTCGAGAAATCATGCAGAGCAACTTCCTATCCTCAAAAGGAATTAAATGCTCTTTCATCGGATACATTACAGGGTAATGCATCTTAATGAACTGTTTCCCATCCACCACATCATCATCCCAGGTAAACACCTTAGAAAAAGAAGCGTAATACTCCCTTTCATGCAGCTTGGGTTCCACTGTAGGCGGTTCATAAACGATGAGAAATTTCTTTTCTCTAGGGATTTCTTCGATACGTGAAAGCCCCACATAGTAGGGCACATTGAGGATAACGATGAGTTCTCCATCCCCAATGAGAGGAGTTCCCTTAATTTCGATCCCTTGCTGGTGTAGCACATATTGGATCTTACCCCAGGTCCCTAAATTACCATAAGGCCCTTCCACAACCTGAGGAAACATCACATCTACATATCCCTCGTAATCGGGAACCACTTCAATATAGCCCCAGAGTGGCACAGAAAGGCATAAAATCCATTTTTTCACGACGAAAATTTTATGCTAACAGCCACTCTTCTGTAAAGCATTAAAACCTGCTGCCAGCAATTCCCGTTTGCTTCCTTGTTCATAAAGAAATAAAATCCCCATCCTGACTATCCTAGTATCCTGTTATATTCCCCCCTTTGCGTCTTTGCCCCCTGCGACTCTGCGTTAAGTTCCTGATTTTAAGAATGTAATGCAGAGGCACAGGCATACTTTTACCCACATCTTTTTCTTAAACAAAAAACAGCTATGGATGAGCAAACCATGCCAACCATCTTTCTGCAATAATCATATTACCTTTCCCAGCGTCTTGAAAATTTACCACCGAGCACACCGAGAGCACCGAGACCCCCATCACGCCCCACGCTTTAAGTACTCTA
>JAGOSM010000097.1 GCA_018062315.1 Simkaniaceae bacterium
ATCAAAATTCATGCTCTTAAGTGCACTGATCTAAAAAACCTCTCCGCGTCTTAAGCGCCTCTCCGTCTCTGCGTTTGTCTTTTTGAATGTTGTTTGAGGGTGTTTTCTTTTCCAGCGGGAATTGCTGTGCTGTATTACGAGTTCGAACCTCTAATATTTCCCTTTCAAACAAAGGGAGTGAAGAAGGGTTTTTGGATTGAACGTCTAATAGACCCAAAGTATTTCTAAATCCCAATACACTATTACAGGCGGACCATATATTAAGTATTATTCTCTCCCCCCATTGATGATGCGCTCATTTGAGTACTATTCTCAGCTGTTTGGCGATCGAGGCTAACTCTTCCTGGGGCGAAAGATTTCTTGTTCCAGGACGGTAGAGAAACATCCGTGGCTCATACTCCACAATTCCTGCATCGCCTATTGTTCTTGGCAGGACATGAAGATGAAAATGAGCTACGCTTTGCCCTGCAAGCTCTCCTTCATTCCAAGCAAAATTAAAGCCCTCTGCCAGAAAAACTTTTTTTAATTTCGCGCATATAACCTCCTTGAGCTCCAAAATAGAAAGCCATTCTTCGGGGGAGAGTTCCTCACTTTTTGCAACTTCTCTCTTGGGGCAGATCAATATATGCCCGGGAACGATCGGCATTTTCCCCAAAAAAGCGATAGCCAGTTCATTCTCAGCGACGGTTCGATCGCCTATCGTGGGATCGTTAATAAAAGAGGGAAGTAAATGAGCGTGTCCGACAGTCATGATTAAACCTAATATTGTAAATAATTTTTTCATTTCACGCACTCATCGGCAGGCGAAACTTGGGAATAAGTGTAACGGAAGAAAGAGGGGGATTCCAGTTAAAAGTTTCGATTCTTCTGGAGAAAGAAATGGTGTCAGACCTGACCCCTAGCCTCAATAATTCGCTCGACGAAATCCCTAAAATAGGGTAAAAACCTTGCTTATTGAAGCCACTCAGTAGAGTGGTCTTTGTTACAGATCATTACACACGGAGAATTCATGGTTACCAGCAATGTTTTTCAAAAATTCATCACTATTGGTTGTTTTGCTGTGTTAGTTTTTTTGGGGAATAATCTTTTCGCAAGCGAAGACTCTTTACCCCAAAAAAAAAGCCACATTATACCATCTCAACTACGAGTATTAGATGAAGGGTTATTTGTGGAAATTAAAGGAGAACTTTATCAGGTTAGTAAACTCAAACAAAAGAAAGATGGTTTATCTGTGACAGCGGTTCTGGTACATGATTGGTTATGTGTAGATGGTCACTTTAATTGGAATTGGAGATCAGAATGTCATGTATGTGGTAAAGGGCCACGGCACGTAAATTAATGCCATACTAGCTCGATTATTATGAAATTATTAATAGGGATATTTTTTTTAGTTATGCTCCTGATTCAGGATATATCTACAGCTGAAACAGCAATAAATATACAAGAAAAATTATCCCTTATCCCTCCACAAGAGAAAATGTTATTAGATCGGTTTTTTCGTTCACTTGTTGAAACTGATGGGTGGGGATATGCACTATTTGGAACTAAAGCTCTATCTTTAGCTGGGTATTTTGAAATTGAACCCATAGATAATATTCTCTGTGGGTATGGAGCATTTTTCATAAAACAGGGATGGGCAGTATGGGAAAAATATGCACATTTATTTCCACATCCACACTACATTATGGCTGGGGAGTCACATAAGGAAAATCTATACTCTTTTTATTTGATCAATAAAGCCAATGCTCTAATCGTTATTAATCAACATTTACTCCTATTTCAAAAAGAACTGCCTGATTTTTATGACGCCAATCGACTTTTAAAGCAAATTGAAGAGAGTCATTCCCTGTATAAATCACTCAATCAGCATGAGGGGCTTTTAGGTGTTATGTTAGGGTTTGGACAAGAAAGCTCTATGAATTATCATCAACGTGATCTTGTTATCGAGCAGAGAAAGCCGCTTTGCTTCCCACGTGTTGTTTTAGATGGAGTGTCTTATCAAACAAAAAATAAAGCCCCCTATCTACGTTCGTGGCCTATAGTCTTTGTAGGAAACTCTGCATCCTTAGAAGTAAAGTCGATTTTAAACCAAAATAAAAAAGATCGTAAAAAAGTAGTCAGGCAGTATTCTCAAGGAAATTTTCTCGAGATCACTCTTCAAAAACTCACAGAATTTTAGGACATGGTGCCTAAGCCTGACATTCGGACATTTACATTTTAAGAGTAGCTCTATGAATTTTGAGGACTAGTCCTAGTTATAGGGATTATTGAGTGTAAAAACGTTTTAACGATAGCTAAAAAACGATCAGGCTGATCATAGGGAATCCCATGACCTGCTTCCGTTATCTGTGCGGTCTCCAAGTGTTGATTGAGTCCAGCAAGTTCTGCGGCGACCATAGGGGAGACTATGCCGTTAGCACCACCAATGATAAGCAAGGTAGGCATAGAGAGAGTAGTGATAAGCTGCCTATAGTCAGGATTTGGCGGGGTTAGAATTTCAAAGGCATAAATACTGGTTTGAAATCTTGCCTGCGCGAATAGTTCAATGAGCTCAGGTGATCGGTGTTTGTGTCGAATTCGAAGGTCAGCCAAAAGATCTTCCTTTGGTTGATCGAGGATTCGGCGATGTTGATCTGCTATATTACTTTCGTGAACCTCTCGCTGACGTTCTGGTGTCAGAAAGGTTGGATCAACCAAGATAAGTCCTCTCAGTTGCTTGGGATTTTGACTAGCAGCCAAAGCTGCGGTCATGCCTCCCATAGAATGGCCTAGCAGTACTGGGTTTATGAGCTTGAGCGCTTCGATAAGATGTAAGACATCGGCGGCAAGTATGTCATAGGAATAGCCTTGGTTCGGGGGGCTGGAGTTCCCGTGACCTCTGGCATCCGGCATGATAACATCGTAATTTGCTTCTAGTGCGCGAGCCACAGGAGTCCAGCACGTT
>JAGOSM010000046.1 GCA_018062315.1 Simkaniaceae bacterium
GAGTGGCACCGTGTGTTTAAGGCTCTGGATCCTAGTCCACAGTTATAATAGAAGCGTGTCAAACGGCACGTAAATCTAGTTGTATTGCTAGGGAGATAGCGAGTGCCCTTCCGCCAGGAGGACGAGTGATAGCTTCCAAAGAGGATATAAACCCTTTTCATGTCTCCATCGTGAGCACACAGCCATTTGCTGTGGAATTTCATCGCCTTTTTTACGAAAAAAAATTCTGGACGGAGAAAGACACGAATGTCACCGCCGTCTTTCATGCAAAAGCTCGCGCTAAATCTGCGAAATAATAACCTCCTCAGCGAGCCGGATGCCCTCAAGAATCGCTATAGTTCTCCATGTCATTGTGGTGACGAGTTTAGCGGTAATGGCCCTACCTCCTAAAACGGAGCCTACAGCTGCTGCAGATACTCCCATGAATATGCCATCGATGGAACCTGTCAAAGCCCCTCCCAAGGTCGCACTTGGATCCTTTTCAGCGGCCCTTTTTGCTCCGGTAGCCATACCTACTCCAACAACACCTGTAAAGATAGCCTTGGTCAGTATGCTTCTTGAAGCTCCATAGATCGCTGCTGTTTTAATGTCTCCGATATTAAACACTTTACTATTGGTTGCAAAAAGAGCACCTCTCGATGAGAGCTGTCTGTCCTAGCCATGCAGCGGATCCTGCGATTTCTGTAACGTTATTATATCCAAACAAGCTGAAGAGTTGGCATTTGGGCCATGCGAAAGCTCCCGCGGATCGGCGATCGTAAATAAATAACGGTTTCTATATAGTATCTTGATTGATGATACCGCTAAAGACCTTATCTGAGCTTAGTCGGGCCTTTGAGATCTTACAGGCTGACGTCACAAATCCTCCTGCCTCGCTTTGGGATTTTTTAGAGGGTGAATCTACCCAAGCTGTATGTAGCAGTTTATTTCAGCAGGTGGCAAGACACCTTTCCTTGATTGGGGACTGTGATCGTGCATTAATTGGGAAGGTTCATTTTTTAGATAAAGATCATATCAGTCCTATCACCAATAAAATACGGCTACAATGTTTGGCTTATTTTCTTAATAAGCCAAGAAGGTATTATTTATCAGAGCTTCTGACAAACAGATTGTATAAGAATTTTTCACAGCAGCAAAGACATATTCGGTATGTAAGAAAGCAGCTTTACCCTAATAAACGCACAAGAGTTTTTTCCTCTTCTAGTGCAGAATGGATTGAAAAACAGTTAGTTAGAGAAATAATAGATGGGTGGGCAACTCAAAGAAGAGAAGAAGAAAAAGATCACAGCTTAGTGAAATATACGATCGAAGAATTCACACAGGATCCTTATGCATCGTATCTTAACTTGAGGGGACGTTTGTTAAAGACTTTACCCAAAGTTTTTCATCTTGCTTGCTTTAATAGAATTAGAACATTAGATTTAACGGACAATCAGCTGTCTGTTTTTCCAAAAGGGATCCGGGACTTAACTGGGTTAACCACTCTCATGTTAAACGGTAATCCCATGGTTTCTCACCTTCCTACTAGGGCGAATTGGCAAAATCCAGATTCTTTGCAGGACATTCTAGATTTGGCACTACTCAAAACAACGCTTGCAACTTGGGTCATAGAATCTCCTGAAGGAGAGGGGCGCATCATAGCTAGGGATAGAATTTTTGATTATCTCAATACACCACTAGAGAACACACTGAATTTAGCGGAACTTTCTTTAACAGCCCTTCCTGATATTTTCCACCTTTTAAAATTAAGAAATACTTCTCGTCTTAGCTTGAGGGGAAATCAACTCACCTTTCTTCCTCAAAGCATGCAACATCTCCTTGCACTTGATTCTATTGACCTTGAAAATAACAAATTTAATTTATTCCCTTCTATACTATCTAAATTAAATCAATTAAAGGATGTCAATTTATGTGAAAATCCTTGTATGACGGGATTGCCTCGAAGGAGGGGATCTGCTCAAGTTATACAAGATCATCTAGAGATACACCTTGTTATTGAACAAATGAATCTTTGGTCTAAAGAGAGGGGAAATAACGAACGGTGGGCAGATGCTAACGAGTGTATTTTGTCTTATGTAAGCAGTGAAAAAGAAGAGACTCTTCATCTAAATTCATTTGGGCTGACGGCTTTACCAGATATATTTCAATTTTCTAGATTGAAATATGTGATTCATGTGCGGTTAAATGATAATAGGCTGACTTCTCTTCCTCAAAGTCTATTTGAAGCAAAAAAACTGCAGAAATTAGATCTTGAGTACAATGCATTTACATCGATTCCCGTTGAAAAGCTCTCCGGTTTAGTTCATCTCAGTCTTAATCATAATCCTATGGTCTTGAAGCTGCAGCCTCGATGGAATTGGGCGGATAGTTATTCGTTAACACAACTCTCTCATGAGATAGATATTAATCATCGGATTCATACATGTCTTACCCGTTGGGCTGAAATTGGAATGCGGGGTGAAAATCGGGTGGAGGCAAAACGGCGGATTGAAGCCTATTTGATAGGATATGATGATACGATATTGGCCTTAGATGGGTTATCACTAAAAACGCTTCCCCCTCTTTTTGACTTTCAAAAATTTGCAAATCTTGAAAAATTATATTTGCATAATAATGCACTGCATACAATTCCTGAATCTATTTTGTCTTTAAAAAAATTGGCATTTCTTACTTTAAATAACAATTATTTTATTAATCATATTGAACCTCAAGATAATTGGAGGTGGTGCTCTTACGAGATTTCTCACCAGTTGTGTGAGGCAATACGCTTATATGAGTTACTAGGCACGTGGATAAATGGGGGTGATGAGGGAGAACGTCGGGTATTAGTGAAGCGGCATATTCACTCTTATTTGTGTTCTAAAAACTCAGGTTGGGGCTTGCTTGGTTTTAGTCAGACAACTCTAAATCTTAATAGATTGGCATTAAAGAGTATGCCTGATATTTTTCCATGCTCAGCATTTGAAAATATGAAAGTTTTAAATCTTAGTTATAATAATCTTTTTGATTTGCCAGATACTATTACGAAACTAAGAAATGTAGAAATGTTAGATCTTAGTCATAATAGATTTTCTTATTTGCCAAGACATTTAAGAGATATGTGCAAACTTAGGGAGTTATATCTTCAAGGGAATCCTGTGGTTGGAGGGATACTTTCAAAAGATAATTGGGCTGCAGATATACGGTATAGTCGTATTCCGCGGGCTATATTTTTGTATTACAAAGAGGCCCCCCGTCTCCCTTTTATAAAATTGGCTAGGGATCCCAATACCCTTCGGATCGTGAATACATGGTTAGCGATGGTGCAAGACAGGATGCAGCGGTATCAAAACCGAGAATCTCGTCATGAGTTGAAAAAGAAGATTAGAGGTTTTTTAGAGGAAGCGGAATGTAATGCCACTTTTCGTCCCTTATTTTTAGGCATTATTGAAGAAGCGTCTACTTCATGCGTGGATGGACTTACCTTGTCACTACTTCATCTTCAAATAGCTTGCATTAAAGTCGCCTTAAAGCCAGGAGACTTCCATTCAACCTTTAAGACACTATCTAAATTAGTATTGCTAGATCTATTAGAGCGCATTGCAAAAGAGAAAATAGCAGCCTTAAAGGCTGCTATTGATGTAGAGATTGCAAATGGGATTCCCCTTACTGAGGATCAGATAGAATTCGGACCTCATATTCCCATACAACGATATGAACGGGAAATTTATCTTATTTATCCAGCGCGGTTGAAAACTGTGTTTCAGTTACCAAGCGATATTGATGAAGTGGTTTTTGCTAACTTTATTCCAATTACAGAGGAGGATATTCAAGAGGCAGCAGATCAGCTGGGTTCAGTCTTGAAAGATCCTGAGAAACTTCATGCGGAGCTTCTTAAAGATCCTCTTTGGGAGCTTACATTAAAACTTCATTATCCTATGGAATGGAAGAAAATAGAAGATGAAATTGCCATTTTGATGGAGGATCCTGAAACTGCTGTGGAAGGGGCTAAGGAAAAAGAAAGGCGTCTGATCCGCTTGAGTTATTCAAGCACGAGCGTTCCCTCTGTTGAAATTCCCCACTATTATACTGAGTTATTACAACGGATCTTAATTTTAAATAGCTATATTAAAGAAGAAGTGATTCTAGATGCGCTGGCCCCGTTTCAGGATTTAACGGGGAGAAATATTCGCACTTCGATCATTAGAGCATACAATTTAAGAAAAGAGGAGGATTATCCTCCTCTTTCTATAGATTACTCCACCCCTCGTGTGTGGAAGTCGGTGGATCTTCTTCTTCTTGTGACGATCGCCAAGGAACTTTTCACCGATCGGTGAAAAGATCATGTTCTCCAATAAGCGCGGCAACCCTACCGGCAAGGTCCTTCTGGGTCATGCGACCAGCAACATGTTCCCCATAGAGTGATTTAATATCGTTTGCTAGATCTCTTGAGATCGATATAGGCGTAAAAGAACTGGCCTCCTTATCTGCCTGTTCTGCACATTCTTTTTGAGCTGCCTTGAAGACCTCTGCCGGAGGAAAGGGAGAAGGATTGATCCCTAAAAATGGGGCCTTGTAGGCTTCTAATGCCCTGTATGCAGCCACCGTAGTTAAAGGCTCCGTTCCACTAAAAACCAGTCCATTTTTGGATATATTCAAGTTATAATGAGGAATAAAAATATAGGTTTCTACGTCAGGACGCTCGCGCGTAGAACCTCGCATGTATAGCATAGGCGTTTGGTATTTAAGCCCTTCTACTGTCGCAGTGATTGTCATCGTGTGTTTCTCCGTTTGTCTTGTGCATGCATTCTATTTTTTTATAAAATAAAGGGCAAGGGCAGGGGCAATTGGGTATAGACGGAGAAACTCAAAAATCTGTATGATCTTTTTCCGTATGTTATGGAAAGAAATTGAACAGATTTTTAATCGGGCGATTCGGTACTCCTTTTCTAGGAGAAAGATGCTTTTTCTTTTTCCCATTCTTGCGGTATGTGGATTGCTCGTTGTATTTTGTAGAGCTCTTGGAGTGGGAGCAAG
Source organism: Simkaniaceae bacterium (assembly GCA_018062315.1). Taxonomy (GTDB): domain Bacteria; phylum Chlamydiota; class Chlamydiia; order Chlamydiales; family Simkaniaceae; genus JAGOSM01. The sequence goes on from JAGOSM010000046.1 coordinate 5,017, forward strand.
TGAGTGGGTCTCTTTGAGTCTGACCTTTCTTCCCATCTTTCTCTGCTCGAGCATTCTTTTAGCAACAGGGGTTGTTTTAGCTCGAGTGTACTATCAAGAGGTGAAGCAGCTTAAGGTCAGTTATCTTGCCATTGTCAGTCAAACATGGGAGCTTCTCATTGGAGTTTCCTATTTGACGATGCCCCTTATCCTTGCCTATCTCATGCTGTGGATGATGATGGGGGTCTTTTATTTGTTAAGGGAAATTCCTGGGCTTGGTCAGTTTCTCCATGTCATTTTAGCATTTGGCCCCTTTCTTCTTGTTTTAGGCTCCCTTATTCTTACTGGGATTAACCTTTTGCTCCTTTTTTTCGTTACCCCACATGTCGCATTTAGTACAGCTCCTCGCTTTAAGCTCGCAGAAGAGGTGATTCAAAGGCTAAGCGCTTATCCTTTAATGAATATTCTCCTCTTCTTAATTGCCGCGATTCCTCTCGCCTTTGTTGCAGGACTATTGACTCTCGCAGCGTCATTGACAGGGGCATCCTTTTTAATGGGAACACATACCCTCGCTGTTGCTATGCAGTGGTTTTTTATCATGATCCCTTTTTCAGCTCTTTTAGCTCCTGGACTCGTCTTCTTTTTTAATTTCTCTGTGGAAAGCTATGTCATTCTCTATAAAAAAGTGATTGCTTCTAAATGAAGATAGCCATTGTTGGAGGGGGCTTTGCAGGAACCGCTCTTGCCTATTTCTTGCAGGATGAAGAGGTATCCCTTTTTGAACAGGGGACTGGAGCTTCTCATATTGCTGCGGGGCTGTTACATACAAGACCTGGGAAAGATCGCCGCCTAAGTGAACGGGGTGAGGAGGGGATGAAGGCAACAGAGGAACTCCTTGAAGTGGCTGGGTGGCCCGTTGCTGAAGGGATTATCCGAGATGGGGTGCTCGTGGAGGGGTATACTGTATTTTGTGCAACCTATCTTAAACGATTAAAAGAACAAATTAAGCTCTCTACTCATCAGGAAAATTTCGACAGAGTGATCTATTGCCTTGGTTATGGTGTTCAAGAGCTTGGGTATGATCTGCCTCTCCGTTTTGTCAAGGGACAAGTTTTGAGATGTCGGTTGAACATTCCACTTCCTCACAGTATCATTGGAGATGGATATGTTGCCATCAGTGAACAAGCAGGGGAGTGCTTTGTGGGATCGACCTATGAGCACAATTTTACAAGTGTTGAGAAAGATATCCAGGAAGCTAAAAGACTCATCTTGCCAAGAACGCATACCTTTTTTCCTTCGATTTCAGAAGAGGATGTGATAGACTGTGCATCTGGAGTGAGGGTTGTAAATAGGCACCACTATCGCCCTTTGGTTCAAGAAGTCGAGCCTGGGATTTATGTAATGACTGCCATGGGGTCTAGAGGACTTCTTTACCATGCACTCTATGCTAAGGAGCTTGCGCATGAAATTTACCTTTCTCGGCACCGGGGGCTCGATGGGCATCCCCGTCGCCGGTTGCCTCTGTCCGGTTTGTCAGTCGGGCCATCCCTCTAATGATCGACTGCGTCCCGCTGCCCTGATTCAAGATGATGCAAACAGAACTTTTGTCATCGATATGGGTCCCGATTTTAGATTTCAAGCCCTTAAATATCAAATTCACCAAATTGATGGAATTTTGATTACTCATACTCATTACGACCATATTGCAGGGCTTGATGAAATTCGCTCTTATCATTTTAGACAAGGGAAACCAATCCCCATTCTTCTTTCGAGAGAATCCTACTATGACTGTAAAATTCGGTATTACTACCTGCCAGATCTATGTCTCAAGTATACGATTTTAGATGACGCCATGGGGACGATCAATTTCGAAGGTCTCCCCTTAACCTACCTCAGTTATCGCCAAGCCATGATGCAGGTTCTAGGATTTAGAATGGGTCAATTTGCCTATATTACCGATATTCAAGAGCACTCAGATGAGGTGATTGGGGCACTGCAGGGGGTAGAGACTTTGGTGGTCAGTGCTCTCAGGTGGTCAAAATCTCCCGTTCATTTAACGATTGATGAGGCCGTTGCTTTTTCAGAAAAAGTAGGTGCGAAAAAAACCTATTTCACGCATATTGCTCATGAGCTTGACCACGAGTCAACCAATAAAGTCCTTCCAAAAAATATTCAACTGGCCTATGACGGCCTCGAGTTAATCATATGAAAACCGCGTTTTTGATTGGTGTTGTTGATAATGGGGAAGATACCCTCGATGAATTAGAGGCTCTTGCAGATACTTTTGGTCTTTCTGTCATTCGGAAAGAGGCGGTGAAACTCAGGAAGTTTGATGCAGCCACCTATATCGGGAGTGGCAAGGCAGAAGAATTTGCAAAATTTGAAGTGGATGTGGTGATTTTTGATGATAACATTACCCCTAATCAACAGCGCAATTTAGAAAAGATTTTCAATAAACCGGTGATGGATCGAACCGAGCTGATTCTTGGAGTCTTTGCTGCAAGGGCTCAGACAAAGGAAGCCCGTTTACAGGTGGAGCTTGCAGAGGCTCGTTATCAGCTCCCTAGACTGCGCCGGATGTGGACTCACCTTTCTCGCCAAGCAGGTGGTGGGGGCGGAGGTGGTGGGGGAGGCTATCTCAAGGGAGAAGGGGAAAAGCAAATTGAGATTGATCGCCGCCTTATTCGTGCTGAAATTGAAAGGTTGAAAAAACAGCTTGATGAAGTGGCTCACCACAGGGCTGAGCAGAGAAAAAGTCGCCTTCGTTCGAATATTCCTTCAGCAGCGATTGTAGGATATACGAATGCGGGGAAATCCACCCTTCTGAACGCATTAACCCAGGCAGGAGTTCTTGCCGAGGATAAGCTATTTGCAACACTTGATACAACGACCCGCCGGTTTGTTCTTCCTAATGAACAGCCCCTTTTATTGATTGATACAGTGGGTTTTGTTCGAAAATTACCCCATATGCTTGTCGCAGCATTTAAAAGCACCCTTGAAGAAACCCTTTATACCGATTTATTAATTCATGTTGTCGATGTCTCTCATCCCGATGTGATCAAGCAGGTAGCAACGACATTAGAAGTACTTGAAGAATTGGGGGCGGGAGATAAACCTATGATTACGGTACTCAATAAAGTAGACCTGTTGGAAAGTAGGGAAATCATATCGATGTTTAGGGTCAAGTATCCCAATTCCCTCGCACTTTCAGCGACGACTCATGAGGGGTTTGAGCTCCTTTTTGAAACGATCATGAAGGTTTTATCGAATTTAAGAAGGACTTTCCACCTAAGGATCCCTCAGAGTCACTTCAACTTAGTATCAGAATTGATTCGGGTCGGAAGTGTTCACAGCATGGATTATGAGGGGAACGATGTCATTATGCATGTCGAGATTCCGAGTACGATCGAATATAAAATTATTCCTTTTATTGCTGATGATTCAGGGATAAAATAAAATTATTTCATGTAATTCTTTATAAGTAATTAAAATGCTACAATTGGTCCATGGGACCTGTAGCTCCAAGTCATTACTTTCACACTGCAACGACTTTTCCTCCTAGAGAGGAAGTTCTCCCTGTACCAGCAGAAAGATCTCGGAGGCGACGGAATCCTTTGGTTGCCTTACTATTCCTTTTGAAAAAAAAGGCCCCTAAAGAAAAAATTTTGGAGCAGTTTGAAGCCCTGTCTTTGGAAGATAGGACGTATCTATGCCACGGGGTATATGCTGCGCATGCGCCGGGGTCTTCCGATCCCTCCTACGGAGAACGGGAGATTTATCGTGATCCTACCATTCTACTCACTACTTTTTATAAGGGAAAAAATTTAATCGCATCTAGATTGCCTTCTAAAACAAAGAAACACAAGCTTGGGCAAAGGGTGACACATCTTGCTTCATTTGGATGTCATTCTACAACTACCTCTCCTAGAAACAGAGATTGGCCAATAAATTTTTTTTTAAATACCTCTCGTGGCGCTCTTGTGTTAAGCGTGATTACAACGATAGCTTTAGTAGCTATTGGGCATGTAGGTGTGCTCTACCTGGGGCTTGCTATTGCATGGAATGTGGGTTCGCTGATTTCCTGTACTATTTTCCATGTTGTTGAAAAGAAGCATATCGCAGAGACAGCTGGGATTATTATCAATAAAAATGAACTTAAGAAATTACAACTCATTCCTGAAGCAGGGGTGTGTGGGGCTCTTCCTACACAACATTCTGCAGATACTGAACTATGGAGAAAAAGGTTAATTGAAGCAGCAGAGGAAAATATTGTTATTTCAGGTAATTACTGTGGGGGTGAGGCCTTTATTGATTTTCTGAAGTTAATTAAAAAACGGCTTCAAGAAAGACCTCATCTTAAGGTCGTCATTCTTTCTTCTCCTACTTTGCTCAAAGGGGAGAGCCGAGATATGATGGACAAGATGATAGTGGACTTTCCTCAGAATATTTCTCTTGTGGAGTCCCCTTCTATTTGGCATATCTCTCCTGGAGTAAAGCTTAGTACAAATCATACTAAGGGAATGGTGATTGATTATGGCCGTTATTTCATCTTAGGGGGGAGCGGCATTAAGGATAATTTTGTTCAGACAGGTTTGGATGATGTTTCAAAAGAAGATTTTTTAGAAGGGGAAGGGGAACCTCCTCAGAGGATCCGATCTGAGACAGCTCAAGAAGGGGGTGTACTTGAATTCATACTTCCAACGAATTTCCGGGATCAAGATTTTGTTTTTTCAAGTCATAAAAAAAATCTTGTTGGGGGGCAGTTATATAAACAAATGCTTCTTTTGGCTCATCGATGGGAAAGATATAACCAAGCTATTGGAAATGTTTTTAGTGCGCAAACTCCTTGTGAGGAGGTAAAAGAGTGGGGTCTTTTTACAGGGCAAGATACTCCTTTAAAAGAAGATGACACCCTTACTGATCAGCTTTTGAAAACAGCTCCAAGACAAGTAAACTCTAGAGTGGCTGCATTTGAAGAAAGTGTAAAAAAAACAGAGAAGGTTGTTTGTAAAATCATTTCTTCTGCTCCAGAACATTCTGAAAGTTCTTTTGCTAAAGAACTTATTAAAGAGATTAAAAAAGCTAGAAAAAGCATTTCTATTAACCATATGTATTTCCATCCGTCGCCCGAAGTGATGGCTGCATTAACGGCTGCAGTTAAGCGGGGGGTGAAGGTGGAATTGATTACAAATGGGGTCTATCCTACCGCCCCTTTTTCACATCGAATTTTTGGCCCAAGAAGCAAACATAACTATTCTTATCTTATGAATTCCCTGTCTGCTAAAGAACGGGAGAGGGTATCCATCTATGAATTTCGGGGTTTTAAAAAGGGAAATCATAAAAAACTCGTTGTTATTGATGAAAAGGTAGTTATTGCAGGAAGTAGTAATTTAGGCTATAAAAGCCTAGTTACTTCATCTGATTATGAGATTAATTTCATTGCTAAATCATCTCAATTTGCTTTGGAAACTTTGAAAATCCATGCGATTGATCGAGAGCATTCTCAAAAGGTAGAGCGAGGGGCTCATAAAAAGTGGTCTCTCAGTTTAAGTGAACGGTACCGTTCACTGTATTATCGTTGTGTATCCCCGCTGATTGGATAATGGGAGATGCTCCCTTATTTGATTGATCCCCTAAAGGGGCTTTGCTATACCTACCGCCCCTTTTTCACATCGAATTTTTGGCCCAAGAAGCAAACATAACTATTCTTATCTTATGAATTCCCTGTCTGCTAAAGAACGGGAGAGGGTATCCATCTATGAATTTCGGGGTTTTAAAA
>JAGOSM010000047.1 GCA_018062315.1 Simkaniaceae bacterium
ATTTTCCCTATACAGCAGAATATGGATTTGCTTCTGTCTTCTACTTCGCATTTGCTGCCCTCTTTTTCTTTATTCCTGTCTCCCTCGTCTCTGCTGAGCTGGCAACCGGTTGGCCTGAGCGAGGAGGAGTCTTTGTTTGGGTCAAAGAGGCTATGGGGCATCGTCTCGGATTTCTCGCCATTTGGCTTCAGTGGATAGAAAATGTGGTCTATTTTCCAACAGTGCTCACCTTTATTGCAGCAACGATTGCTTACGCTACTGTTCCAGCTCTTGCCTTTAACCCCTTTTACACCTTTGGAATGGTTCTCTCTCTATTTTGGCTCATTACATGGATTACGCTGAGAGGCACTCGAGTATCGGGAATCTTTAGCGCCCTTACAGTCATTACAGGGACGATTATTCCGGGTATCCTTATCATTTCTCTCGGTTTTATCTGGTATTATTCAGGAAAACCAACCGATATTTTCTCAACCCATTTTATTCCAGACCTCTCGAGTCCCGATAAAATGAGCCTAATGACAGGTGTTCTCCTTGGCCTTGCAGGAATGGAAATGTCAGCTTCTCATGCAAGAGAAGTTCAAAATCCTCAAAAAAACTTTCCAAGGGCCATTTTCCTCTCTGCCATCATCATCATTCTCCTCTCTGTCTTAGGAGCCCTATCTATCGCAGTGGTGATCCCGCAAGGAAAAATTATTCTTCATGCAGGCACCATCGAATCGATTTCCCTTTTTCTCAAAGCCTACCACTTAGAAGCTTTCTCTCCTGTCATGGCTTTTTTAATTGCATTTGGAGCGATTGGAACGTTAAGTACCTGGGCAGCTGGCCCTCCCAAAGGGCTTCTTGCCGCAGCACAATGTGGAGACCTCCCTCCTATTTTACATACATTAAACAAGCGAGATATGCCCCTCGGTATGCTGGTTTTTCAGGGAATCATTGTCACTATCCTCTCTACCCTTTTCTTTTTCTCTTCAAGTGTGAGTAATGCATTCTGGATGTTAATCGTCCTTGCTGCTCAACTTTACCTGCTCATGTATTCAATGATGTTTATTGCAGCACTCATACTGAGATATAAAAAGCCAGATGTCTATAGAGCATATCGAGTTCCTGGGGGTTCTTTTGGAATGTGGCTTGTATGCGGCACAGGCCTATTTGGTTGCCTCTTTTCTTTTTTCCTGGGATTTGTTCCTCCTGCCCAGCTTGGCCATTTAAGTAAGCCTTTCTATGTAGGTTTCCTTATCTGCGGTGTTTTTTTCTTATCTATGGTTCCTTTCCTTATCCTCCTTTTTAAACGCCCCTCCTGGAACCGCATCTAGCAAGAGGAAGAGAAAGGAAAAGATCTTTTTCTACTCCCCCCCTCTGTGGGCTCTGCGTTCTCTAGTGAGCTTCTCACCTTACGCAGCTGCTCATCTTATCTCTTGCAAGGTGGTGGAGAATAGATAAAATATTTGAAGCATGGGACCTAATAAGAGTCTCGGTGAGCTCGGTGGTTATTTTTATTCACATATATGGATGAGAAATTTATGCCAACCATCCTTCTACAATGAGCATATTCCCTTTCCCAATATTTTGAAAATTTACCACCGAGTTCACCGAGACTCTCACTTAACCTCCTACTTAAAATTTTTTATGTTTTTAAGCATTTCATAAAGAAGAAAGATTTGCATGCGTAAGGTGAGTGAGCTTTTGCGAACGAGTGGTGAAAAAATCCGGAGGTCGGCTCCAAAATTTTCGAGGAGATCCCTTGTCCTAGTTAAATGAATTGTGCTATTATCCTTTCATTATGGATCTTATTCTCAATCGCAAAGCACGTCATGACTATGAAATTCTCGAGGTTTATGAAGCGGGTATTGCCCTTACAGGAACCGAAATCAAATCACTTAGAGAACACCACGGTTCGCTGCAAGAAGCTTATGTGAAATTTTTGAAAGGTGAGTTATATCTCGTGGGGGCATCTATTCTCCCTTATCGCTTTGGAAATGTGCATAATCATGAAGAACGAAGAGACCGTAAACTTCTACTTCACCACGCAGAACTGAGAAAATTACGCATTGCGATTGAACAGAAAGGATTAACTATTGTACCTCTACGCTTTTTCCTCAAACAAGGAAAAGCAAAGCTTGATATTGCCCTTGGCAAAGGAAAAAAAGCCTATGACAAGAGACAAGCTCTTAAAGAACGCGATGTAAAAAGAGAAATTAATTCCTCCCTTTGATAAAATCCCCAAAAAAACCAGGAGATACCCGTGAGCGCTACTTTGACCCAAGAAGCCACTGCAATGAAAGTGTTAATCTCAAGACATGAACTCGTTCAACTCATCGGGAAACTTCAAAGTATTGTTTCAACAAAACCTTCAGTTCCTATCCTAGCTAATATCCTTCTCGAAGCATATGATGACCAACTCGTGATTTCAGCAACCGATTTAACAGTGAGCATGCGCGCTTTCATGGAAGCGAAGGTACTTAAAGAGGGCTCGATTACCCTCCCTGCACGTCGTTTTTTTCAACTGATTCGAGAACTTACAACGGCTCAAATCGAAATTCAATGTTCTACACTTGAAGTTGCAACCATCCATGCAGGAACCTCCCATTTTAGGCTCCATGGAATGCATAAAAGTGAATTTCCCGACCTTCCCGATTTTTCAAGCGCAAGCCATTTCTCACTCCCAAGCCTTACCCTCAAAGAAATGCTGACAAAAACAGCTTTTGCTGCCGCCCGTGAAGATAGCAGACAGGTCTTGAATGGGGTCTTGATGCAAACAGATGATATGAAAACAACATTCATCGGCACGGACGGAAAAAGACTAGCTAAAGTGTATACTGAAATTGATCTATGTATGGATAAAGCAAACTATCTTATTCCCATTAAAGCTGTTGAAGAAATGATCAAAGCTCTTGATGGAGATGAAATGGTAAAAATGAGCCTCCATGCAGATAAAATCGCTCTTGATGTGGGTCCTGTTTCTGTCATGACAAAATTACTACCAGGACAATACCCCAATGTCGACCGAGTGATTCCCAAAGACAGTGCCTTTGTGCTCAATCTTCATCGGGAAGAACTCATCTCTCTCCTTAAACAAGTTTCCCTATTTACGACCGATAAAAACCAATCTGTTCATTTTATTTTTACCAATGGAGAACTTCATTTAATCGGCACAAGCAGTGAAATCGGAGAAGGAAAGGTCAATATGCCTGTGGATTATCATGGAGAAAAACTCGAAATAGCCCTCAATCCCAATTTCTTTGTAGACATCCTTCGCCACTCCACAGATGAATCAGTCAAATTTGCCGTTACAGATTCATTTAATCCAGGCATGATCACCGACTCTTCAACAGCCTCATTCGTCATCATGCCGATGAGACTTGGGTTGTGATTGAATCACTTAAACTGATTCACTTTAGAAATTACACGAACTCCCTTTTTGTATTTAAAAAGGGAGTTAATCTCATCGAAGGTCCCAATGGAATTGGCAAAACGAATCTCCTTGAAGCTCTCTTTTACTTGAGCACAGGGCGCTCTTTTCGAACCAATCACCCTAAAGAACTCATCCAAGAAGGGGCTTCTTTTTTTTCTATTGAAGCTAGCTTCATCAAACATGGAGTACTCCAAACACTCAAAGTCTCTTTTGATGGAACAAAACGAAAAATTGAACACAACGGCAACTCCTCTCACCTCCTTGGGATCCTCCCCTCCGTCCTCTACTCACCCCGCGATATTGAATTCATTGCTGGAGCTCCTTCAGAAAGGCGCCGCCTTTTTAACCTCTACATTGCCCAGTACGACAGAACCTACGTTGAGCACCTTTTCCGCTATGATAGAGCCATGAGGCAGCGCAACGAATTGCTTCGACTTAAATCGATCCACTCTATTGAAGTATGGGAAAATGAAATGGATCGTTCGGCCTCTTATCTAAGAGAAGCAAGGATCCATATGCTAGAGCAACTTCCCCTCAAATCTACCGTCGACCTCCTTCTTAACCAGTCTTTTGAAATGAAATACACCCCTTCCTGGACAGGTAGTTTAAAAGACCTTTTTGCAAAAAAAAGGGAAAGAGAACTTCTCTTTGGAAGTACCCTTTTTGGCCCCCATCGGGATGACTACACGATGTTACTCAAACAAAAAGAAATTAAGGCATTTGCAAGCGAAGGGGAAAAGAGAATGGTCATGGTCCTTTTTCGCCTTGCTAAATGGCGTTCTCTACAAACAAGACTTGGATATTCCCCTCTTTTTGGGATCGATGATTTTGGGATTCATCTCGATGAAAAAAGAAAAGAGCAACTCGAGGTCTCTTTAAAGGAAATCCCTCAACTTTTTTTAACCACTCCAAGCCGCAATATCCTCTCCTCACTTCATCCTAGTCAAATAATTCAGCTTGAGTTATAGCCTCTTCTTATGAACCTGAGCTTCGCATTTATTTCCCTGATAATCAGCATCTTTTCGCGAAATTTAAAGCCATTTTTCTCATCAATAGCGCCTGCGGCTATGGATTTCGAAAAATGGCTTTAAATTTCATCGAAAATCTTGTTGATTATCATGGGAAATAAATGCGAAGCTCAGGTTATGAAGAAAAAATCTCTCGGGCTCCTTTCTCTTATTGCGATCAATATTATTGCTGTCGATAACTTAAGAAGTCTTCCCTTTAGCGCTGAATATGGCTTTTCCCTTATTTTCTTTTATCTTGTCGCTGCGCTCTGTTTTTTTATTCCTGTTGGACTTATTTCTGCTGAACTCGCTACCGCTTATCCCATGAGAGGAGGCATTTACATATGGATTAAGGAGGCTTTTGGTAATCGATGTGCCTTCTTCATTATTTACCTGCAATGGATTTATAATGTGGTTTGGTACCCCACCATCATGGGACTTGTCGCAGCAACTATTTTTTACCTCTTCAACCCTTCCTTAGCCGATCATCAACTCGCTATGTTCCTTCTTGTCCAAGTTCTTTTTTGGTCTGCGACCTTATTCAATTGGTTTGGGATGAAAGTGTCTTCATTTATTTCTCATCTTGGAGCCATTTTTGGAACTGTCCTTCCCATGGTCCTGATCAGTGCTCTTGGTCTTTTTTGGCTTTATGAGGGGCGTCCCATTCCCATTCCCTATCAATTTTTACCAAATATCACCGAGCTGAGTAATTTAAGTTTTCTTGTCGCCATTTTGTTTGGACTTATTGGCCTTGAACTTGCAGCCTCTCATGCAGATGAAGTGAAAAATCCGAGCCGAGATTTTCCCTTAGCCATCTTTATCTCATCGATCATCATCCTAGGGACATTGATTTTAGCCTCTCTTGCCATCGCTTTTGTCATTCCTTCAAAAGAACTCAATGTTCTCACTGGCCTTATTCAAGCCTATGAACGGTTCTTTGCCGCTTTTCACCTCGAATGGATGAGCCCGATCGTTCAGATTTTAATTATTATTGGCGGTTTAAGCTCTGTAGCAGCATGGATTTTAGGACCAAGTAAAGGGCTTTTTATGGCAGCTTCTTATGGAAATATTCCCCCTTTTTTTACCAAATTAAATCAACACGGGGTACCTACTCACATTCTTTTAACCCAAGGATGCATCTATACTCTGCTGTCTTCTCTCTTTATTTTTATGCCCAGCATCGCCAGTTCTTATTGGATTCTCTCCGCTATGACATCGCAGCTTGCCCTTATCGTTTATATCGCCCTTTTTGCTGCTGCCATTGTACTGAGGTATAAGGCACCCCATCAACCCCGTCCCTATAAAATTCCAGGGGGCAATATAGGGATTCTATTACTGGGAGGTTTTGGAATAGCGGCATCTCTGATAGGTATTCTCGTGGGATTTATCCCCCCCTCCCAAATTCCTGTCGGAAATGTGTACCTTTTTGAAACCATATTAATCGGAGGGATCCTCCTTTTAAGTGGGATCCCTTTCCTGATTTATAGATCATCTAAGAACGAAAGATAGGCCTGTCCTAAGGGGAATTCCTTCGGATCAAGAGGCTCACCTTTTCTCTTTTTAGCAAAAAGATCGATAATCTGATTAGCAAGCACTTTTCCAAGTTGGACCCCCTCTTGATCAAATGAATTGATATTCCAGATCAATCCTTGAAATGCCACTTTGTGTTCATAGTATGCTAGAATAGCACCGACGGTAAAGGGATCACATTTTTTTGCTAAAAGAAGTCGATTGGGACGATTCCCTGGAAATCTTTGATTGGGGTTATCACTCTCTTTTCCCGTGGCAAGACCAATAGATTGAGCAAAGACATTAGCAAGAAGCTTCTCCTGACTTGTCGTTCCCTTAACTTCCATATCCTTACCCTGCTGAGATGAGGCAAAAGCGATAAATTCTACGGGAACTTCATTCGTCCCTTGATGAATTAATTGATAAAAGGAATGTTGACCATTGGTTCCAGGCTCTCCCCAAATGACAGGACCTGTCACATCTTGAACTGGCTTGCCTTGACGATCTACCCGCTTTCCATTAGATTCCATATCACATTGTTGTAAATGAGCTGGAAACCTAATCATAGCTTGAGAATAAGGAATCACAGCACACGTCATATAACCTAAAAAATTGCGATTCCAAATCCCTAAAAGGGCACTCATAAGGGGAAGATTTTCCTGAGGATCTTCCTTTAAAGCAATTTTATCCATTGCACTTGCGCCCCGTAAAAACTCAAGCGTTTTATCCATTCCGATAGCAAAAGCAAGGGCTACACAACCAACCATTGAAGTAACCGAATAGCGTCCTCCAATATAATCCCACATATAAAACGATTCTCGATAATTTCTCGGATCATCCATAGGACTTCCTTTGCCAGTCACAGCAACAACATGGCGCTGAGGATTCAGCCCCTTATCGAGAAATCTCTGACGAACAATCCTTTCATTTGTTAGTGTTTCTAAAGTCGTTCCCGATTTAGACACAACCACGACTAATGTTTTAGTTAGATCTACTTGAGACAACACATCAGACGCATCATCGGGATCTACGTTAGAAATAAAATGGACAGTGCGACCCGCCTTTTGAAAAGCTCTTAAAGAAAGATAAATGGCCCGAGGTCCTAGATCTGATCCGCCAATACCCACCTGGATTAAATCAGTGAACCCCTCTTTCTCAACCCCATCCAAAAATTTCTTCAGTTTTTCCAGTTCTTGATAGGCTAGCTTTGCATAGGAAGTGGTTTTTTCATTTCTATGATCAAAAAAATCGCGCATAGCCGTATGGAGAACCATCCGTTCTTCAGAAGGAAACCCCTCGATTTTATTCATGATCTCCCCATCCTGAACCCTGTGCATTTTTTTCACTGCCTGAGTTTCCTTGGCAAGCTGAAATAAACCCTCTAGAACTTCAGGGGATACCCTCTCTGTTCCAAAAAACAGCTGGAGATTCAGGGCTTTGGCCCTCATTTCTTTAAGCCGTTTGGGAGTAAAAACCTGCTTATCTGTCAGATCTACAGGATCCTTTGCAAGATCCCGAAGCCGTTTTACACTATCTAAATCGTTAAAGCCCATTTATTCACCCCTTTTTTTCTGCTTATGACAAATTTTTCAGATCGTGTCAAATTCCTTGAAAAAACAGAGCCAGTCTGGTAGCATCTTGGTCATAAACAATCGGGGTATAGCGCAGCTTGGCTAGCGCGGCTGCTTTGGGAGCAGTAGGTCGGGGGTTCAAATCCCTCTACCCCGAAGTTTTTCTTCGAGTAGATCATTTTTTTACCTCCAGCGGCCTCAAATCCCATTAACATTCTTTCTCCATAAGGAGAAATAGCCCCTTCGATCGCGATAATAGCGTCGAGTTCTCCCCAATTCTCTGTCATCAGTCTTTCAGGAACAACGCGGAGTGGCCATTTTTCTAAAAGTTCATCAATCATCAACCGAACCTCTTCTGTAATCAAAGCATCAACGGGTAACGCAAGCCCCAAATGAGTTTCTTTTACTGCTTCAAAAAAAGAAGATTTCCCGATATATCCGAGACGAGAAACTCCAGTTTCCCATCCAAGACTTGCAAGAGGAACTACATTTCCCTTCGTCGCAAGCTGAAGGTGGCTAAAGCGTTCTCCGCTCATGAGTTGAGCTGCTTCCGCAGAAGAAACTCCGGTGACATCAAACAGGGCATAAGCCGGAAGTTCATCTGGAAGGGAAGCTCCGAGGCCATGAAGGTAATCTGCAAGCATATCGAGCATAAAAAGCTTCACTTCGAGAGGGTTATCAAAGGAGCCCTCAAATTGTTCTTTGAAAAGGGCATTCCACTTGAAATTGGACCGAAGATCACTTTTACCCCTGTATAAAATAACACCCAACGACAATTCTTTGTGAGGGAGATAGACTGTATCAATAAAATGTTGAATGGCAAGTTTATAAGATTGAAAAGGGATAGGGTCGTTCAAGGCGTGGGATAAGTCATTGAGGCCAAAATCGAGTTCCCATAAAACGGGTGCATTGACTCCTATATCCCATTTGAGATCGCTTGTCAGATCAGCATTTAACCTGATGATCTGTCCGTGAAATCCTTCTTTAGCTTCAGTTTGGCCATCATAGATCTTAAGCACCATGTGTATACCTTAAGTAGTGAATTTCTCTTCCTTTTTCTCTCCAAAGTCTTTCAAACCAGGAGGTTCCATAATCTTCCCCTTCCCAGGGTTTTTGAATAAAGTAGCGCCCCATCTCCTCCTTCATTTGCTCATGATAGGTGGGGTCATCAGTGACAAGGGTGGCTGTCCCTTCTTTTTTCAAAATTCTTTTCATTTCTGCAGTAAAAGGGGCTTGTACAATGCGATGTTTTGCATGCCGTGCCTTGGGCCATGGGTCGGGAAAATTAATATAGATCCTGTCAATGCTCCCCTCTTGGAGGTAATATTGAACAAAAGGCTGAGCCATTCCGCAGACAACAAGCAGGTTATTTAATCCGAGATTCATTCTTTTGGAGTAAATTTTTCTGGCTCTATGAAAATCCATCTCAACTGCAATCCATTGAACTTCAGGATGTTGGGATGCCTTGGAGATAATCCACTCCCCATTACCGCTACAGAATTCAATATTTCCAGTAAAAGAAGGACCTGTCCACATTTCGTGCTCGAAATGTTTGGGGACAAAGAGAATTCCTTCCATTAAGCAGGGGCGTCGTTCCTCCCAAGAGTGAGGAAATTTAAGATCTTTTGGTTTCATCTGAAAGAGTGTAACAGATAATTGACTTTAATAAAACCCCGACATATAATCTCCTGTCAATGCCCAGATGGTGAAATTGGTAGACACGCCAGACTTAGGATCTGGTGCCGTGAGGTGTGTAGGTTCGAGTCCTATTCTGGGCATTTCTCCATTTATTTTCGGTTGTAAGAGTGGATTGAAACGTAGTGAAATCCCTTCTTTCGAAAGCAAGGAATTTTACGTAAATCTGTAATGTTTTTCCATTTTAGTTTTCGAAGAGAACCCTGTTTTGTACAGGAAAAAACATAATTAAAATAAATTTCATATTCTGATGCCCCAGAATAAAAAAGATCTTCCCTTTCTACACATTGACAAAACGCTTTCCAAAATGGCACACAATGGGTAGATTCAACTTGATTAAAAAGTGTTTCTATCACCGCTTTTTGAAAAAGCATGTGGTGTACAATTCCAGAATATTTCGGAAAAACCTTATAAAAACCTGGAATGAGCAGTTCTGCGTGTTTGAAATAAGGAGGGTGGTATTCTTCACCTGGATTATACATCCCCCCATTTGCATCATTTAAAAAAGTGACAGGATTTAAAAATACGGTATCAGAATCAAGGATCAGCACATTAGAAGAAATATCTGGGATAACTAAAGGAGCGTAGAATTTTAACAGTTGCTGATAATACCACCCTGTTCTAGCTCCTGTTTCTAGAAGTTTGCTTTGAATTTGAGGATGATTTTGTGCGAGTGCCTCAGCAACTTCTTGAAAAGAAAAGGGATAGGCTTCTTCGCTATACCATTCGGCATGATCGGTGAGCTTTTTTTTCGAAACGACAATAATTCTCCTGATGTTCGCTCCATTTTTTCTGATTCCATCAATACACAGATTGAGAACAGCGAGGTCCTTTTCTATGGTAGGGATAACAACATCGATGGGCTCATTTGAGAACGGAAAATAGGTGGGAAGTCCAAAAGAGGCTTCGATTGGAAGATGAAAAAACAAGATCAATAGGGATAAAAATCTACATACAATCATGGGTAAAGATCTCATGAGCCATTTTCAGTTCTTGAGTTGAATGAGCAGCGCTCACAAAACAGAGTTCATTGATAGAAGGGGGGATAAAAATTTTATTTTCGAAGCAATGAGCGAAGAAGGGGGCAAAATCGAGTCCACCCGTAAAGCTAAACATAGAACCAATGCGAGATACTTGTAGCCCCTCTGTGAGCATCTTTCCCTTGTTTTCAAGAGCCTCATAAAAGGCTGGTTTTTCAAGTTCTGAGAGGGTTTCATAACCTGCAACCATTCCAATCGGATTACCAGAAAGGGTACCCCCCTGAAAAACGGAACCTAGAGGGCGAAGTTCATCCATTAAATCAACACGACCTGCGACGGCAGCGACGGGAAATCCCCCTCCAATAATTTTACCAAAGGTGGTAAGGTCGGGTTCGATACCGAAGTAACCTGCAGCTCCTTGGAGTCCCACCCTAAAGCCGGTAATCACCTCATCAAAGATTAAAACAGCTCCTACCCGGCGACATTCTTGCTTAAGGTGAAGGAGGAACTCTCTTGAGGGGATGACACAACCGTAATTTCCCATAATGGGTTCAAGGATAACACAGGCT
>JAGOSM010000048.1 GCA_018062315.1 Simkaniaceae bacterium
AAAGACTCACTGATCCCCACTCCATTGCTTACAGGGCTTCCATCTAGTGTATACCCGGGGTTACCATGAAACTTAGACTTTTTCTGATAGGAATAGACCACATCGGTGGCAAACACCCATTTCTGAGTAAGACTCACCTCGAGTCCTAGGTCTAGCGAGAGGAGATTTCCTGGGCGCACTTTCCCCTTAGTCCCATAAGATCCACCATAGGCATTAAAACTCTCTACTTTCACAATACTTGAAATAGCATAATTGATGGAGAGGCGAAAATTAATAGGATGTAAACTACTCCACCAGAATACTTTACCTAGAATCAAATTAGAGGTGAACTGATAGGCTCCTGCGCCTGTTGCATCTGTTCCGTTTTTTTCTGGAGATAAGTGGTCGTAGTGGCCGCAGGGGAGAGTTTCTCCAAACACAAGCCGAATAGCAGGGACATAGTGGGGTTTTTCTTTACAAATTTGAAATCCCAATTGAATGGGTAAATCTTGGGGGTGACCATAAAAGGCGCCGTGGTTCCAGCTCATTTGGACGCCTGGCACAAAAGTGAGGTCCATCCAATCGGTAAGTCCTACCTGGAAAACGGATAGAGGGTTGAGTTCATATGTATTATGATCTGCCGATTCCATGTGTCCGCTATTTGTGTAACTTCCATACCGATCATAAAAATAGAGGTAGGGCTGTAGATTGATGTGATGCCTACCCACATTATGTGGACTTGGAGCTAAAAGAGGGCCTGCATAGTAGGGGTTAAAGAGCTTTTGAGCATATTCAAAGTCCCTTTGAGCTTGTTCCAGTTCTTGATGAAGCTCGTCCGCTGAAGGGGGTGCAGTCTCTGTTTTTTCAGCAGCTACAAGAGAGCTTGCAACCGCACTACAAAAAATCAACTTGAAAAATTGTGGCTTGGAGATGTAATTCATAAGTAATAACCTCATGGAGCGAAATATGTCAGAAAGCATTAATCCCAGTCAAGGAAATCATCACACCTATCAAGAAGATTTTATCCAAAGCAAAGCTCTTTTTAAAAACTCCCTCGATGGGTATCAATCCGCTGATTTTGTGCAAAAAAAAGAGGCGTTTAAAAAACCGATGGACGAGGCGTACCAAGTGTTACAGGCCTCAGCATCTCAATTGGTGAGTAGTCATTTGGATGGCGCCAAGGAGCAGCTTGCAAAAGATTATGCTGCATTTCAGCAAAACGATTCTAAAGAAAATATCGATAAGCTTTATTCTGATCTCAATCAGATGAATCTAAGTTGACATCA
Source organism: Simkaniaceae bacterium (assembly GCA_018062315.1). GTDB lineage: Bacteria > Chlamydiota > Chlamydiia > Chlamydiales > Simkaniaceae > JAGOSM01. Next base: position 1,266 of record JAGOSM010000048.1, read on the forward strand.
TGGCTCCGGCAATCACAAGGACGGCGCCGAAAATCTTTTTAAGGAGATGGGTGGGGAGGTAGTGCGCGAGCTTGACCCCGAGGATGGCAAAAGGGAAGGAAGAGAGAGCGATTCCAATAAAAGCAGGTAAATAGACAAACCCTATCGTGTCTTCTAAGGAAGAAGGGGGATTGCTAAACATAAGGTAAGAGGTGGCTCCAACGCAGGTGACAGCAAGGGTAAATGCGGAGGAGGTTCCAATGACTTTTTTCATTGGAATGTCATAACGGGATAGAAGGGGTACTGTAATCAGCCCGCCACCAATTCCAAGTAAACTAGAGATTAGGCCAATCCCTAGACCAAAGAGGTTGAGGATGGGGGGCAGGGGAGTGGGCTTTTTAGCAATCTCTACGTGGCTATTTTTCAAGAATCTAATTCCAATATAGATGGCGAAGATACCAAACGCTATTTTGAGCAGTTCGCTGGGAATAAATTTGGCGATATAAGCTCCTATGATACAACCGACAAGGGCTCCTGGCAACATGGGCATCAAAGTAGGGGCATGAATGCTCTGCCTTCTATAGTGTGCGGAGGTGCTGGCTAGGGTGTTAAATACCATGGCGGCAAGAGAGGTTCCGATAGCGTAGTGCATATCGAGATCTGTTGAGAGGTAGCTAAAGAGGAAGAGTAGAGTGGGGATCGTGATCATACCCCCTCCGATGCCCAGCATTCCAGCCAAAAGGCCTGCAAAAGCACCAATAAGGATAAAGAGTATAGCAAAAATGATCACGTGGTCTTTAAGTTACCAGAGGTGATCATTTTTGCTCAAGCAAAGGGGAACTGTTTAGATATCCAGCCTTGTTAAAGCCGCTTGCAGAAGGTTCTGAAACAGCTCTCCTTGAAGAGGTATGCTTGTCCCTTCTGGGAGTGTAGCGCCTGGATTAATCGAAGCTCCGGTTTGTGCGTTATAACCGCCAGGACCATTAAAAATCTCTCCATTTAAGAAGGTTTGGTGTTCGGTATTAACCACATAAAAGGCATCATGCATTTCTTGATTATATATGGGATGTTCTCTAAGGGCGAGTTCCCATAGTTTTTCTAAAGGATTTGTCGCTACTATCATGAGGGATCTCGATAGATCGATAGCTGCAGCCTCAAGTTCAGGATCTTCTTCATATTCTCCTCTTCCATCTGCTGTATAATGCTCAGCATGGGCGATCCACTGGTTTCGAAGCTGCGTGAGTGCATCTGTGTCTACCTGAGATACGCACCTTGCCATGATTGCGGTAATCCGTTCATCAAAGTATTCTAGCTGCTCTAGGGGTTCAGTTGTGTAGCGTGTATGAGAGTAGACCTGCCACTCGGCGGTTAAAGATTGAATGTCTGGACTTAGCATAAATTAATTCCTTTGACTTGGTTGTATGTTATAATTGTACACCTTTTGTTTGTTTTTTAACATTAAAAATAAAATTATATATCTATTTAATTAACTTTAATGTATAATTATTTTATAATTAAAAATAGACATGGAGAAATTATGACTAGTCCAATGACACCGGCCGCGATTATTTCTAGTTTTCAAGGGGAGGCCATTGGAATTGCTTACGCACCTGATAGTAGCTTGGATGCAGTAGTGTATTCTTTAAAGGGTCAAGCGATTGACCTTATACGAAAGGTGGGAGGAGTTCGTGATTGGAACGAAAGAACTCTCGACTATGACTTGTGTAAGGCTAAAGTGGAGGACTGGATAACACGCAATACTCCATTTCTTACTGACTTATATGGGGCCTCACTCAATGATGCAATTCCTCTTTGTCGTAAAACAATTTAGATTAACCTAGAGGCGACTTCGTCATAAAAGAGAAGGCCTCTTTTCGTTAATTGCAAGCGCTTTGTAGATTGAAGGTAACCCTCCTCTATGAGGAGGGAGATATCATCCTGCAGAGCTTTCGGTAGAGGGGGAAAGGTCTTTAAATCCACCCCCTCAATTAAACGAAGATGAATCGCCAGCCGCTCTCTTAGAGAAGGTTCTGGTTCTAGCGTCTCTTCAAAATCAATCCAAGGCTTCCCTTCCCTTAATGCAGAGAGATAAGCTCTGAGGTTGCAGCTGTTTCGAAAACGGCTACCCCCCATATAACTAAAAGCTGAAGGGCCAAACCCTAAAAAAGGGCGCCCTGTCCAATACCCACTATTGTGGATAGAGGGGGTCCCAAAAGCTGAAATCTCGTACCTCTTAAGGGGAATCCTTTCGATCGCCATTTCATGCATCTCTAAACTTTCCTCTGATGAGGGAAGCTTTAAACTTTTCCGTTTTTTGTAAAAACCAGTATGCGGCTCAATCGTTAAGTTGTAGAGAGAAAGATGGGTAATCGGTAAATCAGGAAGACGGGCTAGGGTTCTTTCAAATGAGGCTACTGTTTGATTGGGCAAATCATACATGAGATCGATTGAGATATTGGAAATCCCCGCCCGAGCGGTGATCTCAATCGCCTCCACAGCCCGATTTGCGGAGTGATTCCTTCCTAACGTGATCAGAGAAGAATCATCTAAAGATTGCACTCCAATCGATACCCGGTTGACCCCTATTGATTTGAGATGGCTCATGAGCTCATAGGTCACCTCTTCGGGATTGGCTTCTACAGTAACCTCCCCATGAACGGGAATCCAATCTAAATTGAAAAGAACCGGAGTCCCTCCTCCAATGTAGACAGATACAATTTTTTTATCGCTAAAAAGGGGGCGTTGTTTCTCTAGCTCCAGCATAAGCCCTTCATGGAGAAGGGCATGCATTTCTGGCTCATTGGGAAGGACGTAGAAATGGCAGTAGGGACACTTATGGCGACAGAAGGGGATGTGGAAGTAAAGAGAAAACTCGTCTACCACTGGTCCCGATCAGGGTCTTCTAATACCCCGCGACGCCATCTATTTTTGTCTGAAAAAGGGTCATCTTCTTCATCACTCATGGAATGTTCGCCACTCTGCTCTGTCCCTGAAGCAGTCGCTTCAGAATCATAGGCTTCGCTTTCCATATCAAACCCGGCATCCGTCATAGAGCTTTCTTCCATGTCAATCCCTGGCATAGTAGCAGAATCTTGAAACGCGGCTCTTCCTCCAGCCCCTCGTTTGGGAGGAATGTACTCTTCCGTCTCTCCACTTTCCTTAAGGGAAATGAGCCGTTGTTTTTCATCTTCAATGCGCTGTTTAAGAGCATCAATTTCTTGATTGTGTTTGTCGATGTCTTTTTTGGGGACAAGGCCAAGCTTCATCCAGTGGTCAAGATCAGCTAGGTCATTCTCTAATTTTTTTAATCGTTCACTTTTTAGGTGCATAAAACTCCTTCACAAGGCAATAGCATAAATCACGGGTATCAATTATCTCAAGACGACTTTTTTTTCAAAAGAAATTTTTCCTTGTACTGAACGAAAATTAGGGAGAAGGGGCAGGAACTGCACATGCGTCAGCAGATTGTTCACATAAACTGATATTAACGAAAGCTCACATGTTATTTTTTTCTTGAAATCAATGTGTTGAATGAAGTGAGCTATAGAACATTGATCTATAACTCATGCCATGGAATTGGGTGCCTGATTGGCCAAAGTTTAACGATGATCTCACTCAAATAGCGGGGATTGAAAAACAATTTCTTTTGAATGCGGGTAGTGCAGGGGCTTATCTTAAAACAATTGATGAGCAAGAATATCGTCGTTTTGTTGTGGAAATCCTTAGTCTGGAAGGGGTAGAAAGTTCTAGGATTGAAGGAGAAATTTTCGATAGAGAGAGTGCTCAGTCTTCTCTAAAGAAAAAGGGGAAGCAAGAATCTCGTATGGCAGAGCTTCTTTGCAATGTATACGAGTCGTTTAATGAACCGTTAACTCATGAAATGCCTTTTAATTCGATTAGCTAGGAGGGGGGAACTCAAATTGCATATTCATAGCCATTTGTAGCAGTGGATCATTCTCTATTGCCAGATTTTCCTCGCCCAAACGTCGTTCATTTTCTATGATAATAAGACGATTTGCTTCAATACGGGAAAGTACCTGAGCTTTAACTGGAGAATCCTCTGCCATCTGCTCAGCAATCCAAGCAGCTCTATTGACATGCTCCATTAAGCTGCGGTCAGTACCCTGAATGTTAATAATCGCTTCTAGCATTGCATCGCGAATTAGTGGTTCACTCCTCATCTCATCTGCGCATGTAATAGCTTTAATTGTACAGTTGGGATAGTCGTCGTGTGTTTTGTGTTCAACAAGGTTTATAACAAGTTGACACAAAGCCTGTTTTCGTATTTCTGGATCCTGAATCATTTTAGCTATATTAAAGTAAGGTTCGCTCTCTCCAAATCTGCAGAGGTCCTTGATCAAGGGGTCGCTAATAGCAGGATCATCGATTTTTGTAATGATTTCTGTAAGTAAGTCTTGATTAAAAGAGAGAATTTTTTTTAGAGTTTGAGTGCGGATTTCTGGAAGAGGAATCGTCTTAGCAACAGCAATCGCACTCTCCATATTACGATGCTCATCAAAATTTAGAGAGATCCAGGAAAGTTGCTCGCTTTTGCTTCTTGCATCTGGGATTAAATTGGCAGCTCTTATAGCTACACTAAAGCGCCCTGAGCATTGAAGGTTAGTAGAGAAAGCGGATAAGGCTCTGCTATTCGGATTGGCTTCCAGTTCTGCAAATCTTTTTTCGATAAGGATGTCATTTACAATATGGAGACAAACAGGGGTGATAAGAGATCGATCGCCTTCAAAAGTTAATAATACCTCTTTCTCTAGAGATCTAAGAGCTTCTTTAATTTGAGGTAGTATTATCGGACGAAAATTAGCTACCCAATCTTCAGGTGTATAAGAAGCAATCTGTTCTCGCATTGCAGTAAGGGAGATTCTTTGTGGTGCAGTATCATCGCTACTGATCTTCGCAAGGATTCGTTCAATAAATGTCGTCGTTTGCGTGCGAGATAGGGTGTGGCTTTGCTGTTGGGTTACTGGTATTGTGATTGTATGGGGAGTGATACTAATCATAAAGATTATCCTTCAAATATTTAAAAGTTAATTCAATTGTACTTTATTAAGTAGTTTGCGTAAATTTTTAAATAAATACATATACACCCAAACAAGCTGGATAATTTGTTTTTCTTCACTTTTCTTGTGTCTAATTTCTTCTCTATGGTAATAGTGGAATGGGGGTGGAACAGCCATGAAATCATTTGATTTTGCTAATTTTAGTAATGCTGCATATGTTGAATCCATTTACGATCAGTATGTTAAGGATCCTTGCTCTGTGGATCCAAGCTGGGCTTATTTTTTTGCAGGGATGCAGTTTGGGGAAAATAGAGAGGGGGCATGTGGGGGTGGCAACCCTTTAGAAGTGGTGATGGGCCTTACCAACGCCTACAGGACCTACGGACACCTTGAAGCTAACTCAGACCCCTTACGCCCTAAAAAACAAGCAGAAGAGCTGACTCTTGCAGCCCTTGGCCTTACCGAGCAAGATCTCGCAACCATTTACCCCACTCTAGACGGTAAAGAGGCCCCTCTGAAGACAATCATCGAAAAACTGCGATCAACCTATTGTGGATCAATTGGTTACGAATTTATGAAACTTCCTTATGCCTTGTTTTGCGAGGGGAAAAATCATTCAATCTCCAAAGAGACTCAACTCATGGCTCTCGAAGATCTTGTGAAAGCAACAGAGCTTGAAGGTTTTATGAATATGAAGCACCCAGGGGTCACCCGGTTTTCGATCGAAGGGTGTGATTCACTGATTCCGATGATGCATGAAATGGTGGTGTACGGAACTGAACTTGGGGTAGTAGAAGTTGTGATGGGAATGGCCCATAGAGGAAGGCTTAATATTCTTGGAAACATCATGGACAAGCCTTATTCGGCCCTTTTTGAGGAGTTTGAGCCCACTTTTCGCCCCCCTTACAAAGAAATTAGCGGAGATGTTTCTTATCATAGCGGCTTTATTAAAACAGAGACTGTCCCTTCCGGAAAACAGGTTCTTTTAACTCTTTTAGATAACCCGAGCCATCTGGAATCGGTGAATCCGACGGTTGCTGGTTTTTCAAGAGCAAGACAGCTAAAAAGGGGCAATAGCACCTCGGTCCTTCCTGTTGTCATCCATGGAGAATCTGCCCTTGCAGGGCAGGGGGTCGTCTATGAAACCCTTCAGCTGATGGGGGTCAATGGGTATTCTTCTGGAGGTACTCTCCATATTTCGATTAATAACCAACTCGGTTTCACAGCAAATCCCTCCGAATCACGGAGTACATATTACTCCACAGACATCGCTAAAGCTTTTGAAATCCCTGTCTTTCACGTCAATTCTCTCGATGTAGAAAGTTGCTTGAAAGCCATGAGAATGGCCCTAGAGCTTAGACAGACATTTGGATGTGACGTATTTATTGAGCTCAATGGATACCGCAAACATGGCCATAATGAGGGAGATGAACCCCGCTTTACCCAGCCTCTTCTCTACGACCTTATTGACAAAATCCCTCCACATCTCACTTCTTATAGTGAAAAACTGATTCAAGAAGGGCTCATCACCACTCAAGAGATTGCTGAGAAACAAGCTACATTTAAAGCAGTCTTAAACAAGGCGTATGATCTTGTCCCCAAAGAACCCGTAGAGCCTAAAGATCCCCCTGTGCAAAGAAATCACTTGATTTTGCGCACTGCTGTGGAGGAACCTATCCTCCGTTCTTACTTAAGCAAGATCAGCTCCATTCCCCCTTCTGTCACGCCTCACCGCAAGGTGAAAAAGGTCTTCGAAGAAAGGGGAGCGATGTTAGATGGCCCTATCGACTGGGGAACTGCCGAATCGCTCGCCTATGCCACTCTTCTCGCTGATGCAAAAATCCCCATTCGCATTTCAGGTCAAGATGCTATTCGAGGGACGTTTGCTCATCGACACGCCGCGATTGTCGACATAAAGACAGGGGAAAAGTATTTCCCCCTCAGTAACCTATCTCCAGATCAGGCTCTTTTTACTGTCTACAACTCGATTGTGAGTGAAAATGGGGTCCTCGGCTTCGAATATGGGTACGATATTGCTACCCTAGAAGGGTTGACAATCTGGGAAGCCCAGTATGGCGATTTTTCGAATGGAGCACAGGTGATTATAGATCAATACATTACCTCTTGTGAGCAAAAGTGGCAGCGATTTTCCCACCTCGTCATGTTTCTTCCTCATGGGTATGATGGGAAAGGGCCCGAGCACTCTAACGCCCGCTTAGAGAGGATTTTATCCCTCGCAGGACAAGATAATATTCAAGTTGTCAATCCGAGCACTTCAGGGCAGATGTTTCACCTCCTACGAAGACAAGCCCTTCAAGAGATCAAAAAACCTCTTTTTGTTTTTACACCCAAGAAACACTTAAGACATCCTCCCGCTCTTTCCACATTAAATATTCTGACTCAAGGGTGTTTCCAAGAAATTATCCCAGACCCGAACCATGAGGCAGAAACCTTGATCCTCTGTTCAGGAAAGGTCTATTACGATCTTCTAGAAAAACGGAAAGGGAACGTCGCCATCTTACGGATAGAGCAGCTCTATCCCCTTGTTGGGTTAAAGGAACTCATTCCTCAGTATCCCCACATCAAACAAGTGAAGTGGATCCAAGAGGAACACGAAAACCAGGGAGCCTGGCTCTACATTCAGCCTCTGATTAGAAACCTTCTTCCCGATAATATTCCACTGAAGTATGTTGGGAGAAAAATCAGCGGATCGAGCGCAGCCGGTACCTCGTTCCTCTATAAAATTGAACTGGATGAGTTTTTAAAAGAGGCTTTTTAAATGAAAGTAGAGATTAAAGTCCCCGCAGGAGGGGAATCGGTGATGGAAGCGACAGTGGCAGTGCTTCTAGCTCCCTCAGGATCAACCGTCGCTAAGGATGCGGAGCTTGTGGAACTTGAGACAGATAAAGTGAATCAGGTGCTCTATGCCCCCGAAGCCGGAAAAGTAGAATGGCTTGTTAAAGTAGACGATGTGGTTAAAGTAGGTCAGGTCATCGGTACAGTAGATACCGCAGCAAAAGGAGCCCCCTCTGCAAGAGAGCCAGTTTCGGCTCCACCCCCAGCTCAACCGAAACCTCAGGCAGCAGCCCCTGCCCCTCCATCGCAAGGGGGAGCCCGTCAAACTGCAGATGATTACCTCACGACCCTTAAAGAACCCGCCCCAAAGGCAGCTCCCGTCGTAGCTACACCTCCTCCGAAACCCCTCGCAGGGGAACGGAAGAGAATGTCGGGGCTTCGCCGTACCATTGCGAAGAAGCTTGTCGAAGTGAAAAATCAAACAGCAATGCTCACCTCATTTAACGAGGTGGATATGAGTCAAGTGATCGCAATTCGAGCTAAGGAAAAAGACGATTTTGAAAAGAAATATGGGGTCCGCCTTGGTTTTATGTCTTTCTTTATTAAAGCCTGCTCACAGGCTCTTAAGGCTTTTCCTGACGTAGGGGCTTTTATTGATGGGGATGACATGATTCTCAATAAAGAGCATCATATCGGGATTTCTGTGTCGACAGATAAAGGACTTATGGTTCCTGTGATTCGGAGCGCTGAGACAAAGAGCTTTGCTGCTTTGGAGAAGGAACTTGTCGACTATGCTAAGAAAGCGCGTGAGGGAAAAATTGCTGTTGATGACCTCCAAGGGGGGATTTTCACGATCACGAATGGGGGAGTGTTTGGGTCGTTATTATCGACACCGATCCTGAATCCTCCTCAGAGCGCGATTCTTGGGATGCACAATATCGTGAAGCGCCCTGTAGTTATCGATGATCAGATTGTGATTCGGCCGATGATGTATTTAGCTCTTTCTTACGACCACCGAGTGATTGATGGGAAGGAGGCGGTGCAGTTTTTGGTTCATGTGAAAGAGGGGCTGGAGGATCCTGCGAGGTTGCTTTTAGATTTCTAGAGGCGAGTAGCCCCCCACCCAAGGATAGATGACCCTCGCATCATAGCGAGGAGAAAGAAGAGTCTCGGTGAGCTCGGTGATAAAAAATCGAAAGCTGGAAGAGGAACACCGTAGCCAAGAGAAGTAAAATAGAGCCCTCGTGTGAGCATAACCTATGTGAAAGGGGATAACCACCGAGAACACCGAGAGCACCGAGATAAGACAAGAGGAGGAGGCGAGTAGCCCCCCACCCAAGGGTAGATGACCCTCGCATCATAGCGAGGAGAAATAAGAGTCTCGGTGAGCTCGGTGGTCTCGGTGATAAAAAATCGAAAGCTGGAAGAGGAACACCGTAGCCAAGAGAAGTAAAATAGAGCCCTCGTGTGAGCATAACCTATGTGAAAGGGGATAACCACCGAGCACACCGAGAGCACCGAGATAAGACAAGAGGAGGAGGCGAGTAGCCCCCCACCCAAGGATAGATAAGCCTTGCATCATAGCGAGGAGAAATAAGAGTCT
>JAGOSM010000049.1 GCA_018062315.1 Simkaniaceae bacterium
ATAATAATCAGACTTGTAATGAAGATGAGTTGTTTTAAATTAACTTGTTTCATAAATACTATTATATAAAATAATATTAATATATTACAATACTTTTGCGATAAAAACAGCTTATTTGGGTATAAATCAGTACAACACACTATAAATAAGCAGGTTACTCTAGCAAAAAATTGACGACAGGTCCTTTTATGATTTTAAATTTATTTTTTATTGAGAATTTAACCAAAAATGAATGAAATGTATACCCAAACAACCTCAAAAATCGGAATTTTAAGAAGTCAGAACAAGAGCTTTGAGCCAGGCGCAGCCGTTGCCGAAGCAGCTCAACTTGAATAAGTTGAGCGATGGAGGCGGGTCTCAAAGCTCGCAGCTTCTGGCGCACTTAAAAATCGATTTTTGAGGTTGTTTGGGTATACCATGGAAATTAGCCATATTCAAAAAAATCATAGACTTACATCTCGATCGTTGGAAGGGTGCTCCCTATCGCAACCCTTTAATGCTTAGGGAAGCAAGATAGGTAGGGAAACCTATGCGGTCGCTTCTCTAGCTCATGAATCTCAGAAAATAGCGCTCGATTACCTCGTGTCTAATTTGAGCAATTAAGGAGCTTGTTAATCGCCTCTCCGATATGCACAACCCCCTCAAGCTCAATCTTTTGAGAAAGCTCTTTCGAAATTCCCTTGAGATTTTGACTTGGCAGAATCATTTTTTTAAATCCCAAGTTAATCGCCTCTTTAATCCGACTTTCAATCCTAGGAACAGCCCTTACTTCCCCAGATAGTCCAACTTCTCCAACACACGCCGCAAAAGGATTCGCCACAATATTTTTCTCAGAAGATGCAATCGCTACAATCACCCCAAGATCCACCGCTGGCTCACTTAATCTAAGGCCTCCCGTAATGGAAACAAAAACATCTTTGTCGTGCAAAACAAAGCGCATCTTCTTTTCTAAAACAGCAAGAAGCAAATTTAATCTCTTCGGATCAAATCCCGTAGATCGACGAGAGGGAGTACTAAATGAAGTCACACTTACAAGGGCCTGTACCTCAACAAGAAGGGGTCTTGTTCCCTCTAAAGTAGGAATGACGACAGATCCTGTAGCGCCCCTCATTCTCTGCTCTAGAAAGGCTTCAGAAGGATTGACAACCTCAACAAGCCCCCCTTTTTCCATTTGGAAAATCGCAATATCATCTGTTGTTCCAAATCGATTTTTAATCGACCGAATAATCCGGTATCCGCTCTGCCGATCCCCCTCAAACTCAAAAACCGTATCCACAAGGTGTTCAAGCACTTTGGGCCCTGCAAGCTCTCCCCCCTTCGTGACATGACCCACCAAAAATGTGGTAATTCGGTGCGTTTTAGAAATCTCCATCATCTGCATCGCAACCTCTTTCACTTGAGTCACTGATCCGGGTGTAGAAGCGATGTCTTTGTTATAGAGAATCTGCACAGAATCAACAATCAACACATCGGGCCTTAAAGCCACCACCTGCTGCTTGACCGCTCCCAATTCTGTTTCAGCAAGAACATAGAGACTATAACGCGCCTTTTGACACAGCCCATTGACCATGACCTGGCTACGTTGCATCGAGCTCTTTTTGTAAGAGGCCCTGTCCCCTATACCCAAGGAATTCATGATGCCGCCTACTGCATGAACCAAAAACTCTCATCAAACAAATGGGGGGAAGCATGCCACTCTTATATTGCAGCAACAGGAGATTCTTTCTCTTATAACGGAGAAGAGCCCACCGGACTGATTACTCAGCCAAAACAACTCTTAGCTTATCTAGAAAGCTAAAGAAGTTTTTTCAACGAGCCTTATACCGAAACAAGTTGAAGAATTGGTTTTTGACTTTAAGAGCATCCCAGCCTTTTCCCCTCCTGCTCTCGCCCCTATTCGCCAATAGTGGGGATCTTATTGTCAACATTCCAATTCTTCAACTTGTTTCGGCATGCAAAAATTAAAATAAATTATTAACAATCACATATAAAACCAATTGATTATTAACTCAATTTATAATATAATATTAAAAAACAATATACAATATCACATTATAAAATAACGAAACAATTACTAAACTCTTTAAAAAAAGAGGGATAAACCATGGATATATATAAAAATCTCCCTCCGCTTTATTACCCCTGTTACCAAACTTTTTCTGATGGAAACTTCCCTCTACAAGAGAGAATTTCTAACCTTGCCTTACAGGTAATAAGCGACTCTCTCCTTGAGGGGCAAAGCTTCTTTCATGACTTTTCTCGAGATATCACAGACAAGGAGATCCAGTATCTTGCTCCACGGGTGAATGCTCTCGTCCCTGAAATTCTTAACTGGAACCGCACCCCCTTGCAAGATCTCGATGGGATTTTAGCTCTAAAACATGCCATATTGTCCGGGCATACTGATTGTCATCCTTATTGGACTGCCCTAAGTACCCAAGTACAGGATTTTTTGAAGGACGCTTATGGTGAAGTTTTCCAGTCTAACTTCCAAATGTATCATCCCCTGAAAACGTTTGCTCTCTTATTCATTGGAGACCAGTCTATCTTTGATTATATCCATGCAAGCTTAAAGAGTGGTGTCGACCTTTACGAGATTACCTTTGATTCTGTATCATTAAACAAACGGGATTTAGCTATAGACGCTGCCCCTAAGATTTCTGCCGCCCTTTTCCGAATGCTTTTTGTTCAGATGACCAACGCATCTGATGTAAAACAAGTTCAGCAACTGATATGTTCTCTCCCGGCTAACGTTCAACAGTCATTTTTTACATTGTGTAGAACATACTATCCAGAAATACTATTGACCCATTTCCTCCTTTTTAAGAAACATGTTTCAGAACAAGATATTGTTCCTTTAGTATTCGAGTTAGTAAAGTCTAATCTTTCTTACCTTAAATATTTACCTCAGATTCCCCTAAATGAGGAGCAAAAAAAAGAACTATTAACTCATTTATGCCGTTATAACGGATACGAGAATTCACAACTTATTAATTCTCTTGCTTATTTTGAAATTCAAAACCCCACTACTCTTATCGAAATTATTCAAAAGATGCCCCCTGAATACCAAGGAACAGCACTTACATCGGCACAGGTTACGGATCAAACGATCATTGATCAAGTCGTAAAAAACTGTGTCTCTCAACATAAAGAGAACTGTCTTGAATTTATAGATAGCTTCCCCCTAAGTACAGCCGGCCTCGGTACATTAAAAATAGAGATCATCAAAAACTCCAAGCTCCCTATGATTCTTAACTCATTCTTTAAAGACGGAACACTTATCTATTCCAAAGAATTTCTTTTTGCAACTATCGAGCGGCTACTCTACCAGGCAGCTGATATGACTAACCCTCAAATACCGGAGATCTTAAACACCCTATCTGGCTTAATGAATGAGGAGTCTCACACTGACCTTATGCCTATAGTTTGGGGAATAACTCTAGATTACATCCGGCACATTTTTTCTGAAGGCAAACTTCCCTATCATGAGCAATTAAAAACAGCCTCATCATGGGTCCTTTTTATCCATGAATTGAAATCTTCAACCGGCGTGGCAAACCCACTTTCCATCGTTGATTTTTTTAGTAAAACAACCCCCGACTTAGTCAAGTTCGCCTCCGCATGGAGGAGTCAACTGCAGCAGGGGGCTTTCTTAGACACCCTTTCTCTCGGGATGTTCTCATTGGCTGCGTCCTATGAAAAGGCTTTTGACATCCCCGCTTATGTATTTGAGCAGATCATTCCTTCCATCGCAACAAACTATTACGCAAAAGAGCAGCTACACCATATTTTTTCTTCGAAGAGAAGAGAAGATCCATTTTACTTCCTCTTAGCTTTATTACAGTTAGCCCCTCTCGATAAAGAAAAGAAATTATCCGAAAAAGCGATCCTCACGGCCTTGAAACCCGATTTTAAAGCGATTAATGATGACGTATGGAGCTATCTTGAAACATGGGGTGATATCAAGGACCCACAAGCACGTCATCGTACTTTTGAGATACTAGCACAAGCACTGACAAGGACCCCATTAAATAAAATTCCTCCAACTATTTTAAAATATGTCATTCCAGCCATTGCAAAATCGAGAAACGAAGAACTTTTCTCCGCATTAAAACATAAACTATCTACAATTCTCCAAGACTCCACTGAAGTAAGCCACTATCAAGCCCTCATTGCCCCTGATTCTGGGGCAACTCCCCTAGCCTACCTCATTCTACCGATGCTGTTATTATGTGACTCCAAAGAGGCAGCTGCTCTGGATCAAATTAAAACACTCCTCCATACCCGCCAGAGAAGGATTGACATGAAGAATGTAGACACAGGATTGTCTCATACAATCCAAATGGCTGCACTATCGAAGCTCCCCCTTCTCCATTTTCAACGAGGATTGGAACAAGGTGTTTTACAACAAATTAAAACTGCCCTATGCCAGCTTCAATTTTTACATAGCAAGAAGTACCTTGAGAGGCTCGCTGAAAATTGGAGCCCATTGCAACTTACTGCACTCGTAAACTCCTATTGGCAAGAGGTGTTTGGGGTTGATTTTACAGCCATTGAAAATTTTGATGAACGGTTCTCTCAATTTTTTCATTCTCCACGTATGCAAGGAAAACTCGAAATCTATTCTACTAAACAAGAGGAGTCTCTAAAACCTTACATCGGAGAGTTTATTCAATCTGTATTAACAGATACTTTCCATGCACGTCGTTACGATACCTCCTGCAGTTCTCACCTCCTCAAACTCCAAGAAGAATATCCTGAAATCTACCTCAAATGGCAGGAAAGCACCCCTCCTATCCCCTTATTCCAAAAAAACAGGGCACACATAGTGACGCAAGATTTTGTCAAAGAAGTATTCCTCAATGCACGTACGCACAATCACCTTGGAGACTACCATATTCAAGACAGTTTTGAAGCTTGTGGAGACAACTCGATTGAACAACTCATTGTGCAACTTATGAATGACGCTCCAAATATCGAAACAGTGAAAAAACTGATTGAAGTATTAACCGCTCTCCCTACGCCTCCCGAACTTTTGAATGATGTAAAAGGACTCCTAGCTGAAATGCAACCGCGGCACCATTTAAGTGATTTCCACATCATGATTACAGATGACCCCATAGATACATTCCTTTGTGGAACTGAGGTTCCTGGCAGTTGCCAACGTATAGATGGCAACCCCCACCTTAACCAATGTCTTCTCGCTTATGTTCTAGATGGGAAAAACAAGCTCATTGCGATCAAGGATATGGCAGGAAGCATCGTAGCTCGCCGCATTTTTCGCCTTCTTTTTGATGAAAAAGGGGCTCCAGCTCTTTTCTTAGAAAGGCACTATGGAAGTCACACAGAGACATTAAAACAAGCTCTCCTAGATCACGCAGTGGCATATGCAACCTCTCTCCATCTTCCTCTTTACATTCAAGAATTTGTAGAAAACACCTTGCGAAGCTCCACAAGGCTCAGCTCCTTAGGCTCTTCTGTACCTTTTGAATATGTGGATGCAGCGTCCGGGGGAACCGACGGGACTTACACCTTACAGGCTACAACGCGCCTTTCAACACAACCTATTGACTATGATCTAGTTGCATTGCAACAAGCCCTTTCTGTAAAAGGCCCTATACCCTATACCCAAGTAATCCACGATGCCGCCTACGCCATGAACGAAAAACTCTCATCAGACAAATGGGGGGATGCATGCCGCTCATATATCGCAGCAACAGGCGATTCTTTTCCCTATAATGGAGAAAAGCCCGCTGGACGTATTACTGAGCCGGAGCGACTCTTAGCTTATCTAGAAATCTAAAGAGTTCCCTTCTTTGCAGACTAGTGAAAAGAAGGGACTCCTACACCACCTACGATGATTGAACAGACCCTTTGTGTGAATCCTTGTCCTTGTAACGGTGCTGGGCAAAAAAATGGGCAACAGCTGCACTTGCAGCTACTGCTCCTGCCGCTCCCACACCCATACCGACATGAGCCGCTACACTCATCGAATGAAAATGACCTACTGCAAAAACCACTGCAAAGGCTGCAACTGCGGTAAATGCAAATACACGTGAAACCACTGTATTTCTTTTTTGTTGAGGTGTCATCTCTTGAAAAGATGGTTGTCTTGTTGACGGTGTGCTGTATACTGATGTTCTTCCTAATGCCATATAATATTCCTTATTTTTTTATGTTTTTTTATTTATGTCCGCATAATCAACAGACCTTTCCGTTGATATAGAAAACGTCGACGAAGTTCTTCACTTCTTTGGCGCGGCAATCGACAGGTATACCCAAACAACCTCAAAAATCGGAATTTTAAGAAGTCAGAACAAGAGATTTGAGCCAGGCTCAGCCGTTGCCGAAGCAGCTCAACTTGAATAAGTTGAGCGATGGAGGCAGGTCTCAAAGCTCGCAGCTTCTGGCGCACTTAAAAATCGATTTTTGAGGTTGTTTGGGTATAACTGTATAATGATAAATTAAATGATATTCTGCTTACAGCAGAATAATAATCAGGCGGGCAATAAAACTGAGTTGTTTTAAATTAACTTGTTTCATAAATAATATTATATAAAATCATATTAATATATTTCAACACTTTTACGCTAACAAACAGTTTAAATCACTACAACACACTATAAATAAGCAGGTTGCTCTAGCAAAGAAAGAGTATTAGCAGGATATTAGGATCCGCTTCCCTTACAGGATAAGAAAAAGGAAAAGGACAGGGATAGGCACAGTTCTTAAGTGTGTTTGGATATATCGAGCAATTTATTAATAGCTTCCCCAATATGCACAACTCCCTCAAGCTCAATTTTTTGGGAAAGCTCTTTCGAAATCCCCTTGAGATTTTGACTTGGCAGGATCATTTTTTTAAATCCCAAGTTAATCGCCTCTTTAATCCGACTTTCAATCCTAGGAACAGCCCTTACTTCCCCAGACAGTCCCACCTCTCCAACACAGGCCGCAAAAGGATTCGCCACAATATTTTTCTCAGAAGATGCAATCGCTACAATCACCCCAAGATCCACTGCTGGCTCACTCAATCTAAGCCCCCCTGTAATGGAAACAAACACGTCTTTGTCGTGCAGCACAAAACGCATCTTCTTTTCTAAAACAGCAAGAAGCAAATTTAATCTCTTCGGATCAAATCCCGTAGATCGACGAGAAGGAGTACTAAATGAGGTGACACTCACAAGGGCCTGCACCTCAACAAGAAGGGGCCTAGTTCCCTCTAAAGTAGGAATAACGACAGATCCTGTAGCACCCCTCATTCTCTGCTCTAGAAAGGCTTCAGAAGGATTGACAACCTCGACAAGCCCCCCTTTTTCCATTTGGAAAATCGCAATATCATCTGTTGTTCCAAATCGATTTTTAATCGACCGAATAATCCGGTATCCGCTTTGCCGATCCCCCTCAAACTCAAAAACCGTATCCACAAGGTGTTCAAGTACTTTGGGCCCTGCAAGCTCTCCCCCCTTCGTGACATGACCCACTAAAAATGTGGTAATTCGGTGCGTTTTAGAAATCTCCATCATCTGCATCGCAACCTCTTTCACTTGGGTCACTGATCCGGGTGTAGAGGCGATGTCTTTGTTATAGAGAATCTGCACAGAATCGACAATCAATACATCGGGTCTTAAAGCCACCACCTGCTGCTTGACCGCTCCCAATTCCGTTTCAGCAAGAACATAGAGACTATTACTTTGGAGATTCAACCGTTTGGCCCGAAGAGAAATTTGTTCTGCCGATTCCTCTCCCGATATGTAAAGCACCGTTAAACCTTGAATCGCAAAACGGTTTGCAAGCTGCAGCATCAGAGTGGATTTTCCAATCCCAGGTTCTCCTCCAATCAAAGTCAGAGCGCCTGCTACAGTTCCTCCTCCAATCAACCGGTCAAATTCCCGAATCCCCGTGTTAATCCGCTTAACATTAGCAACCTCTACCTCAGTCAAGAGAACAGGTCTTGCCCCTTGCGTTCCCCCTTCTTCAATCAGCGTATTCCATTTCCGGCAAAGGCCACAACTTCCCGCCCATTTATGCTCTTTATGCCCACATTCAATGCACGTCCACATGTTTTAATCCTTCCTCAGCTGCATTTTGCTCAGCTCCTTTTTTTGAGGCCCCAACCCCTTCTCCCAGTAATCGCTCTCCCACATGCACAGTCACATAAAACAGTTTAGCATGATCAGGCCCCTCTTCCTTTACGACAGTATAAACAGGGGGCATCCCCGTTTGTTTTTGTGCGTAATCTTGAAGAAGGCTCTTATAATTTTTTGTAGGCTGCTCAAGAAGCCCCTCAAAAAAAGCAGTCAAATGGATTTCAATAAATTTTCTTGTTTCATCATAGCCTTGATCTAAATAAATCGCGCCAATGATCGCTTCAAAAAGATCAGCCAAGATGGTCCCCTTGCCCCTCTCCCACGTTTTCAACTCCCCGCGGCCAATCAGCACATACTCTGCAACACCCAAATGGGAAACATAATGGACACATGAGGTTGCATCCACGAGGTGAGATCTCCACTTAGAGAGCTCTCCTTCAGACCCATTAGGAAATTTTTTAAACAGAAAAGTCGCTATAATTTGCCCAAGTACAGCATCCCCTAAAAACTCAAGCCGTTCATTTGAAAGCGCCCCCTCATCCTCGTTACAATAGGAACTGTGAGTAAACGCTTGTAAAAGAAGATCCTCTTGATGGAAGAAAACCTGCAGCTTCTCTTGGATCAGAGCGGCTTTTTCCTTTAAAATATCCCTGGAATTAATCATAATGAACTAGATTATCTAACGTCTCCTTTTAGGAAAAGATGCAATTTAGTATAGGCAGCAGCGATCTCAAAAATTTTATGGACAAAGGAACCCTTACTTTAGAGGATATGCTCTCTAAAGAAGAGGCTCAACTTCTCACCTTTGACTCGCCTCAAAGGGATCCTCATAGAGACAACCCCCTCCTTTCTCGCCTTGTCCTCTCTCGCCGCTTTGCCCTTATCGCAGCTCATCTTGCTAATAAAGCCCCGTTACGCCTTGCTCTCACAGAGTGGGTTGAAGGGACAATAGAGCCTCTTGCTGAATGGGCCTCTGTCCAGCCTATCGCGATTTCCCTTTTCCTTGAAGCCAATGGCTCCGGCACGTTAATCAGCCCACATACGCCGGTCACCGTTCAGAAAGGGCTTCTCATTGCTTACTCCCCCTTAATTTCCCTCTACACCTACAACCTACTCGATCCTTACGTACATGAACTCAAAAAAATGGGATATGGTTTTGGAGATCACCTGGGAAATCACACCCATCCTATCGTCTGTAAAGATTTTTTTTCCTAGAACCCTTGCAATAAATTTCCCAGACCTCGTAACTTCTTCCCCATGCTTAGGAAGTACACTTTCTTTGAGAATGCGTTAAAAAAAAGAGAAGAACAGCGACTTTTCCAACAGGAAAGGTGCGTTTCTCTAGAGGAACCTCGAGTAGGCATTGACTTTACCTCTGATGACTATTTAGGACTTCTTTCCCATTCTTATGTCAAAAAACAAACCATTAAAAATGTTCTTAAATGGGGCATTGGGTCTACCCCTTCCCACATGCTTTCAGAACAATCGACAGTGAGAACATCGCTAGAAAAGCGACTTGCTACACTCACAGGCAGAGAGGCGGCTCTCCTTTTTTCTTCTCCCATGAATGCCTTTCATACCCTGATGACAGCGATTGTACGTAAAGACACCCTTGTCTTTATTGATCGCTTTAGTCACCCCTTCCTTTCTCAATCCATTAAGGGGAAATTACTAAAATACGAACACAATGACATCAAAGGGCTCCAAGCTCTTCTTGAAAAAAACAAAGAAGCTCCCTCAAAAATCATCCTCACAGAATCGGTATTTGCCTTTGAAGGAGACCTATTTCACCTACGCCCCCTTGTTGAACTCGCCAATGAATTTGATGCCCTTCTTATTGTCGATGAAACACATGCGATTGGTCCCTGCGGAAAAGGAGGGATGGGAATTACAGCCCATAGAAAAGGAATTGATTGTGCTATCGGCAGTTTTGGAAAAGGTTTTGGATCCTTTCTTTCCTGCTCCCATCTTATTAAGGACTACTTACTCAATTTTTCGTTAAACCCGTCTGAAGCACTCCCCCCTGCGATGCTAGGGGCGATTGAAGGGATCCTTGACCTCTTACCTGACATGGAAGCAGAACGGAAAAAACTCAAACAAAAAGGGATTGATCTGAGAGCTACCTTACAAAGTCTTGGCTTTCAAACATCTCTTTCATCCACCCATATTATTCCTCTCATGCTCGGAACTGATGAAGAAGTTGACCGAGCTGTTGACTTCCTCGCCTCACACCAAATTTTTACAACTCCCCTTAAGCCCCCCCAGGTCCCCATAGGAAAAGCACGCCTTCGCCTTGTCCTCTCTCTAGCCCATACGGATGAACAAATTCATAAACTAATAACTTTACTTAATAAATAGATTTATATTTAAAGATTATAAATAATTAGATTTATGATAAAATCCATATTCTATGACAAT
>JAGOSM010000098.1 GCA_018062315.1 Simkaniaceae bacterium
CCCGTCATATTTCGTGGGATCGGTGTCTTTTACGGGTAACTAAAGAACAAGACCTTTCCCATGCAGCCCATTCCCTCTCTAATAAAGAGATCGACAGAATGAGAGCTTATGGAGAAGAAGTCTACTTCCGCTATCTCACAGAAGATTCCTTTGCAAACGTCATTCGGGATGCTTATGCAACCCCCGCCCCATCTAGTGCCTTTACTTACCGAACGTTTCCCCCAGGCCAACTTGGAGATAGACTCCTTCAATATGTCAAAGCAAAATGGCTCGCCTACCAGTACAATCTCCCTTTCATTTATCAACCCTTTAAAAGGGCCGAAGAATTTCTGCTCGATGAACTTGAAGATCACACCCCTCTCCAATTTAAGAAAATTGTCTCCCTGAAAAGTGAAAAAGAGATCGATCCCTCAGCTCGTGTTCTTTATGAGGTAGACCTCCTTTTTCAAGCAGAAGGGTGGGGAGAACCCAATGAAATAGGGACCTGGAAAAATCTTCTAGGAGATACCCGTTTTCGATCGAGCATCCGCAAAAGACTCATGCCAAAAGCCCCTTGCTCTCAACTCATCCTCCCCAAAGATGCCATCACAGTTGCCGTCCACGTCAGAAAAGGGGCCCTTGAAGAACCTCCCCTCTACTCAGAACAAATTTTCAACTCCTACGACAAAGACGCTCCACCCCCAGACCCTAATCTGGTCTATGCCGATATTAAATGGCCCCTCAAATTTCCCCCCTCCCAATATTATATCGACCAAATCAAAAACCTTTCCTATGAATTTGATCACCGCCACATGTATGTGCAATTGTTTACCGACGCAGAATATCCACAACTCATCATGCAAGAAATCAAAACAGGAGTAGATCTTGATAATATCAGTTATGCCGTACGGGAAAAAGGGGCCTGGAATGAGCATATTCTCGATGATCTTTTTGCAATGACCCAATTTGACTGCTTAATTAGATCTGCTTCTCATTACTCTCAAATTGCCCATTTGATTGGAGATTTTAAAAAAGTTATCTTCCCTAAACGGTCTTTTTGGGCAGGGAAAAAATTGATCGTCCTTGCACATTAACGAGATAATCGATTAAGTTATTACAAAAATAGGAGTAGAAATGACTGATTCAAAAGAGTTAATTTTCGAAGAAACAGCGCGCACTAAACTGAGTGCAGGCATTGAGAAATTAACAAATGCAATCAAAACTACCCTTGGCCCTAATGGCCGTAATATTGGACTTGAATCTTCTTTTGGATCTCCTAAGATAACCAGTGACAGCGGTTCCATCGTTGCCGATATTGAGCTCAAAGACCAATACGAAAATATGGGAGCCTCATTTTGCAAAGAAGTCGCTGAAAAAATGAAATCTTCCTGTGGAGATGGAACAACCACTGCAATCCTCCTCCTTAGCGAACTCACTCGTGAGGGGATGAAAAATATTACCGCAGGTACAAGCCCTATTGAGCTCAAAAGAGAAATGGATCAAGCGGTTTCCCTCCTTCTTGAAGAGCTTAACGCACTTGCGGTTCCTGTCAAAAATTCAGAAGAAATTCTCCATATTGCCACTGTCTCAGCCTCAGGAGATCCTTTGATTGGAAAAATGATTGCCGATGCTATGCAACAAGTGGGCCCTCAAGGAGTCATTACCATCGAAGCAGGCAAGGGCACTGAAACCTCTATTAAACTCGTAGAAGGAATGGAAGTGGATAGAGGAAATTTAAGTCCTTACTTCTGCACTAACCTTGAGAAAATGAGCGTCGAACTTACTTCAGCACTTATTCTTGTCACTGATAAGAAAATTTCAACGATACACGAAATCCTTCCTCTCGTACAGCACGCAGCTACCACAGGAACTCCCCTTTTTATTATTGCGGAAGATATTGAAGGAGATGCTCTTGCCACCCTCGTTATCAATAAACTGCGAGGCTCCCTGAAAATCAGTGCCATTAAAGCTCCTGCTTTTGGGGATCAGCGTAAAGCCTATCTTGAAGATATTGCAATCTTGACAGGGGCAACTCTCATTTCTGCAGATAAAGGAATGACACTTAAAGAAGCCTCTCCTGAGGTTTTTGGTAGAGCCGATCGAATTGAAGTCACCAAAGACCGGACTAAAATTATAGGTGGCCAGGGTCTTAAAGAAGCGATTAAAAATAGAATTCTCCTCATCGAAGGAGAAATCGATAAAGCCACTTCTCCTTATGAAATCGATAAACTTAAAGAAAGAAAAGCCAAGTTAGCGGGAGGCGTTGCGGTGATTAAAGTAGGCGCCCCTACTGAAACAGAAATGCAAACTAAAAAACAAATCTTTCAAGACAGTCTCAATTCCACCTATGCCGCTTATGATGGAGGCTATGTTCCTGGAGGAGGGATCGCCCTTTTAAAGACAAGCCATCACCTCAATACAAAGGGAGTCGGAGGAGCGATTGTAAGAAAAGCCTGCGAAGCCCCTTTTAAGCAAATTGTAACCAATTCGGGATGTAATCCCTCCCTTTTCATCGAAGAAGTGATGAAACTTGGCCCGAGCTACGGATTTAATGCCCTATCTCTTCAGATAGAAGATCTACTTAAAAGTAATATTATTGACCCAATGAAAGTGATTAAAAACAGCCTTTCTTTTGCAGCTTCCATTGCTGGGGTTTTCTTTTTATCCGAAGTACTTATTGGAGATGCCCCGCACGATGAAAATTAAGCTGCATCCTGCATCAGGCATCGGGGATGGGCTTTTGATGATGATTGCAGCCTTTCATTTAAAAGGCGAGGGTCATGAGGTGATCCTCTCAGATCATCCTATCAAAGCTCTCTTTCCAGAATATACCTACACCTCAGATGATGAGGCTGATCTCAGAATCATCCAGAACAACAAC
>JAGOSM010000050.1 GCA_018062315.1 Simkaniaceae bacterium
TGAGCTCGGTGTTCTCGGTGGTAAATTTTCAAAACGCTGGGAAAGGGAATGCGATCATTGCAGAAAGATGGTTAGCATGGGTTGCTCATCCATATATGTGATAAAAATAACCACCGAGCACACCGAGGGGGACCCTTAGAAACTGTGTTGATGCAGAATAAAAGGCTGGAGAGACGTAAATCTACCCAGATTATATCGAGAGCTGTTTTTTGCGCAAGAAAAAGATGTGGGTAAAAGTATGCGCATACGGGAGCGGTTACGGAAATGGACGGTAAATTGACGGAATTACTCGGTAACGGGTAAGGCAACAAATCTTTTTAGCTCTATAATGGCAAGGGCGAGCTGTGTAACTTCGTTAGTTAACTTTTGAAGATGTGTTTCTGCTTCGGCTCCAGTAACATCAGTAAAAACAGGAGTCCCTCTTGGATTAGACTCTATACGAATAGCGGCTCCACGTCCGTGCCGGAGTTGTGCGAGCTGAAGGTTCAGTCTCTTTTCCGCAAGTTGAGATTCCTTGTGTTGCAGCTCTTCTCTTGCGAAATCAATATGCGCGTGAGTAATATGTGTTGGTTCCATTTTAAACTCCTGTAATTGTTTAAATGAATTATAATTAATAATAAATTAAATGTCAAATCTTGCGATAATTTGCAAATAAAATTTTTTATTATAGAACTTGCGTTAAAGTCAGTTCCAGGGTATTAACCGGTAGGAAAAACGATGTGAAGGATAGAACGATATGAAGGATGGGGGAAAATGAGTTAAATACACCAGTCCGTTCTTATCGCTATAAGCCGAAACCCCAACTCTTCAGCTTATTTTTATCCATCGTTCATATCGTTCATATCGTTCTTCCCATCGATTGCTACAATAGCACTTGTGGCAAAAGATGTAAGAATGACTGGGAAAAAAGTAGAGTTAAATTCTCTCTTGTTACACACTTTTTAGTGTGAGTCACTCTGTTAATTTCATGTGCGCTGCGGATCTCCATCTGGGAAGGCAAGTTGGGCTAGCTTCTGAACAATCTTACGTCATTAAGGCTTGGGAAAATCTCATAGATGCTACCCTTGCACATACTCCGCCTATAGATGCTCTTTTGCTTGCAGGGGATGTAATTGATGGAGATGATCTTTTTATCGAAATGTACGGGGTCCTTAAGAAGGGGATTAAACGCCTTTTAGAACGGGGAATTCAGGTGATTGCCATTGCAGGAAATCATGATCCTGAAGTTTTAAGGCAAATTAGAGACTCTTTGGAATTACCCGGTTTCCACTTACTAGGGACAAAAGGACGGTGGGAAAGACTTTCTACTTCCTTTCGAGGTCAAACGATTCATATTGATGGAATTTCATTTAGATCCCCTTTTTTTGAAACTAACCCTCTAGAAATATATGATTTAGAAAAGGTGGCACAAGGAGAGGTCCTCATAGGCCTTTTACACTGTGATGTGGATGTTTCAGAAAGTCGCTATGCGCCTGTGAGAACGATCGATTTTCAGAGGATGGATCACTCTGCATGGTTTCTAGGCCATATCCACATTCCTAAAGCAATAGGCAAAAACATCCATTATTGCGGCTCCCTTCAAGGGTTAGATGTGAGTGAAACGGGAGCTCATGGAGCCCTTCTTCTATCGATTCAGTCTAATGGGAAGATTGAAATTCAACAAAAACCCCTTGCTCCTTTGCGATTTGAAAAAATGGTGGTCGATTTTTCTGATCTCTCCTTGGATGGCTTTGGCCCTTTTTTTGAAAAAATTGAAGCCGAGTTAAAGGAAAAAATGAAAGGAGAGGAAGGATTCTTAGACAAAATAGGGCTCAGGTTAATATTACGAGGAAGAACACCTCTTTTTAGAGAAATAAGAAAATCTCTATTTAAACTTCAAGAGCAAGAAGGAAATGGTGTTAGTTTAAATGGAAAGTGGATCCCTTATTTTATTGAATCCATTCAAAATGAAACAAGACCTACCTATGATCTCAAACGCTTAGGAGAAGGGAACGATTTTGTGGCTGCTTTAGCAAGACAACTTCTGTTGTTTGATCAAAATGAACCTTTTGAGCATATGGAAAAAGTGTTTCAAAGAGATGCTGTTTTTAAACAGGTAGAAGAAAGTTGGCTCACTAAAGAAGAATGCGCCTCCCTTTATCTAAGCAAAGGATATGAGCTTCTTGATGAGCTTTTAAGACAAAAGCAGGAAAATTTGTGAAACTGACTCGCCTTTTTCTGCATCGTCTGCCAGGATTTAAACACAGGGGATTTAAACTCAATGCATTGAGTCCCAAGATGAATCTGGTGGTGGGGCCTAACGCTTCTGGAAAAACTTCGATTTGTCTTGCAGTTCAAAAGTTACTTTGGCCTCAGCTTAATCCCTCTTTCCTCCCGTGCTCCATAGAAAGTGAATGGGAAGAGGGGGGGACTTCTTTTGGGATGACAATAGAAGATGGGATTAGGACGGTCAGTCAAGGGGGGGAAGAGATTTTAGATAAGCTCCCTGATCCATCTATGGCTTCTTGTTTTAGTTTAAGTATCGATGAACTCTTCAACGGACAAGATGAGGTGTTTGGAGAGAAAATTGCAAAAGAGATGTCGGGGGGATATGACATTGAACGGGCAGAAAAAAATCTTTCTGTAGTGCCGAATGCAAGGAGTGCCTTTAAAGAGTGGAAAGAAGGAAAATCGGCTTTTGAGGAATATAAAAGAGAAGAAAGGGCTCTTACAAGAGAAAAAGAAACTCTCCCTTTTTTAGAAGAGGCGATAGAAAGGGCTCAGAAGGGGCAAGAGAGAGCCCTTGAACTTAGCAAAATGATTGAAGCAAAATCTCTTCTTGAAAAGTTACATCCTTTCTCTCCCTGGCTAGAAGTGGAAGTATCTGAGGAAGAAATGGATCTACAGGGGGAGCGTCTTCGCCGGATCACCCGTCTTTACAGTGAGCAGCAGCATAGACTTCTTCCTGAAGTGAGAAAATTAGAAAAAGTGGTGGATTCTTACTGTGCTCTTTTTGGAATACAAGAGAGGGGGATATTAGAAACTCTTTGTGTTCAGGATCTCGATCTACTAGAGGAAGTGTGGCAACAGAGAGAGCAAACAGAAAGTAAAATTGCAGGGATTCAGGAGCAAATTTCCCTTTATGAGCTGGAAGAGCATCCTTTAAATGAAGAGGAGATTCGCCTTGGGATCGATTTAAATATTCAATTCCTCTTATGTCTATCGATTCCTTCATGGCTTCGCTTCACCTTTTTACTTCCTTTATGGCCCTTGTTATATTGGTTTCTAGACCGTCCAAGACAAAAGATGGTGGATAAATATCAAGCGTTAATGGGGATAAACCCTTCTTTACACGAATTGCACCGACTTTTAAGGCAGCTTTCTGAGATACATCAGTTTAAGGTAGGGCAAGGGACAAGAAAAAGGTTAGAAGGGAGGCTTGAAAAAGAAAAAGAGGAGCTTAAAAAGTATGAGCAATCTCTTTTAGAAAAAGGGAAAAACATAGGATTTCCTCTCTTTCCTAGTCCCTCCAGATATCGATTTGCTGGATCTATCAAGCTTCTTTATGAGGAATGGATTCGTCTTAAGAAAATAGAGGAAGAACTTTTAGAAAATCAAAGAGAACTCATGAGAGAAAGGGAGCTTTGGAATCGCTTTGCTTCTCTTTTTCAAGAGGCGGGGGTGCATGAGATTTATGATTTAGAGTCGTCCTATGAACGGATCAGGAAAAAAGGGGAAGGGGCACGTAAATTAAGGGAAGTGTTACTTCACCATCCCAACCTTCCCTCTCACTCGATTGAGGATTTAAAGATAGAATTGAGTGAAGAAGAGAAAAAAGGGGCAGAACTCCTTGACCTCTATGGGAAGAAACAGGTTTTAAAAAAACAGCTAGAGCAGATGGAAGGGGCTCTTGTAGGGCAAAAGCTTCTTAAAGAAAAAGAGGTTCAATGGGAGAAATTGAGAAAAGCGGCCCAGGGATTCGCAGAAAATGAGCTTCTTTCTCTTCTCATTCAAAAGACAGAAGCTGCTTTTCACAGGGATTCAGAGCCTAAAGTGCTTGAACTGGCCTCAGAGTGGTTTCGCCGTTTTACTAAAAACAGCTTTATTTTACAGGTTTCAAGGGGGAGTTTGGAATATGAAGCGATGGAAACGGCCTCGCATGAAAGAAAAACTCTCGAACAACTTTCTAGGGGGACCCGTATTCAGCTTCTCATGGCAGTGAGATTAGCTTTTGCTTTAGAAAGTGAAACAAAAGGGGTGAAGCTCCCTATTTTCCTAGATGAGGTGCTTGCAAATACCGATTCTGAGCGGTTTGAAGCGGTTTTAGATGTATTAAGGGAGCTCTTGAATGAGGGGAGACAGGTGTTTTATTTTTCCTGCAGTGCGGAGCAGGCTTATCTCTGGAAATTAAGGGAAGAGGGGGTTCATTTAATCGATCTTGGTTTAATTCAGAGGGAGCAACCCTTTTTAGAAAGGGGGATTTCTTTCCCTTTAATTCCTTTCAAAGAGGTCAAAAAACCGACCACTTCTTCTTTAGAACAATATGCTCAAGAGCTCCAGATTTCGCCAATGAAATTAGAAGAACCCGTTGAAATGGCTTCATCTTATTATTTAGCAGACAGTGTGGAGCTATTATATCAATTCTATTTAAGTGGACTACTCACTTATGGACAGATCAAAGCTCAGAAAGAAGGAGTTTTAGAAAAACGGTTTCCTGAGGCAATAGAGACGATTAAGAAAAGAAGGGATCTCCTTGAGCTTGTATATCGGCTGAAAAAGCAAGGGAGGGGGATCCCTTTTTCTAGAGCTATTTTAGAAGAAAGTGGGATTTCTAAGAAAAGGCTGGAAGCTGTTTGGGAACTTGCTGAAGCATGTGGAAGGGAAGGACGGCAGTTCATTGAGAGTTTAGAAAAAAGAGAAGATCTAAGATCTAAGGGGTTGCATCAAAAGACAGTTGAAGAATTAAAGGAACTTTTGATTGAGAGAGATCATTTTGATGAAAGACCGATTTTAGATGATGATGAGGTTAGACTCGCATGTTTCTCTCTTGTCGATAACGAGGCGAGTCGAGCGCTTCTAGATCAAATCCTTTTAGACGTAAAACTTCCTTAAATCGTTTAGCCCGAGCACGGTAAGGTTCTTTATTGAGAAGGATTTCGAGTGAATATCCATTTTCTTGATAGGCCTTGCAGAGAGCATAGAAACGCAAGAGTTTTTTTTCTGCAATGATGATTTCTAGAGCATGATAAAACCATGCTCTGCATTTTTGATCGCCTTGGGTATCAACAAGAGACCGGATCATCAGGGTATTAGCGGGAGAGTGGGAGAAGTAGGTGATAAAAGAGGAGTTCATGGTCTTTTCTAATGCTTGCATGACAGTGAATCGTTCTTGTGGTGTATTAAGGAAAGGTTTTTTCCATAAAAAAGAGTGCTCTTTAGCAAGAGCAACGGGGTCATCTGAACCTGAACGGTAATGGGTAATGAGGGCTTCTTTGACAAGATGAATGCGTCCTTCTTCTCTATTTTCCATAGAGAGGGAGAGGAGGCGGGGGAAGTCAGGAAGATTTTCTAAAGCTTTATAGAGAAGTACAACAGGGGTGTGGGCTAGGGAGAGGAAATGGTGAGTGACTTCTCGAAAACGGGAGCCTGCGGCGAGGGTAATGTTATAAGTAATCTCCTTCATTTTGGTTTTATTAAGGATATTTTGCCTAAGAGCTCTACAAAGGATATGGGGAAGGTGGTAGAGAATTTCTTGAGGGAGGGGGTTAGGGAGAGTGGTGAAGTAAAGGAAAATATCTGGCCATTCTTCACTTGGTAAATTTCCAAATAAAGGGAGGATCCATTCTTCGTGTTCCGTGATGAAGGGAACCAGGAATCTACGTGTAGAGGGGCTTTTGATTCTTTTAAATTGTTCGATCGTCCTTGCAAGTCGATCTTTTTTATTGTTGAAATCGTCTTCGAGAGGGAGGAGTTCATCTAGTCTTTTTCTAGGGAGGAGTTCAGAGCGGATGGCATCTCGTTTGAGTTGAACTGCGAAGAGGGGGAGTTTAAGTTCGATGAGGGAGAGAGCAAAATCAACTTCGAATGAGGAGTGATTGGAAGAGAGGTACATCCATTCGAAAAAAAATTCTGTTGGATCTTTCTGGGTTTTCAGGAGGTGTTTGAGGATTTCTTTTCTGAGGAAGTGATCCATCGTGATGTAGCACATGAGTTGGAGTTCTACGGGAATGGGGGGAGCGAAAATATATTTAATGCCCATGATCCCGAGGGTTTCAAACCAGAGACGTTTATAGGGCATGAGCTGAATCCAGTCTACAATCTGGTCTGGGGCATAATGAGAGAGGTCTTGGAGAAGGGCTTCTTGAAAGGGAGTTGCAAAGCTACTTAGGTAAAAAAATAAGAACTTGGGGGTTGTTTTTTCAGTGAAGGGGCGTATATTGAGGGTATTTAAGGGGACAATTTTCGATGCATGGTGAAAAAAAAGCCATAATTCTGGTTGTTTTTTATCGAGGGGGATATGAGAAAGGATGTCTACCATGTTTTTAAAATGGGAAGAAATGGGTGGAGGTGTGGGTAGAAAAGGGGTAAAAGCAGGGGTTGGATAGATCATAAAAAATAATTATACACAATGTGTGAGGTTTATGGAAGAGGAGAAAGGATTATCGAGTGATGAGGCAAAAAAAAGGCTCAGGGTATACGGGAGGAATGCTTTAAAAGTTAAAAAAAATCAAAAGCTATTGAAGCTTCTCTTTGCTCAGATTAATACGCCGATTATTTACATGCTTTTTTTTGCGGCAGGGATGTCTCTTGTTTTATATGAACATATTGATGCGTTGATTATTTTTGGAATTATTTTTGTCAGTATAGGGCTCACTTTTTTCCAAGAGAAAGGAGCGCTTAAAATTATGGATAAATTGCTAAAAATGGTGCAAGTCACGTCCTTAACATTACGGGATGGGGAGAAGAAAGAGATACATATTGAAGAGGTAGTTCCTGGGGATGTGGTGATGTTGAATGCGGGGGATATGATTCCTGGGGATTGCCGTCTTTTAAAAAGTAAAGATCTTTATGTGGATGAATCGACATTTACAGGGGAGAGTTTTAATGCAGAAAAAGAGATAGGAAATGAGATTTTCATGGGGACCCATGTGATCAGTGGAACGGCTACAGCCCTTGTGATTTCTACTGGGAGAAAGACGAAATTTGGGAAAATTGCAGAGCAGTTATCTCGGCGGGTGTTAGAAACTGAGTTTGAGAGGGGGGTGCGTCGTTTCGGGTATTTTCTTGCAGAAGTCACTCTTGTTTTATTGGTGATTATTTTTGCTTGTAATGTGTATTTGGCAAGGCCGATGGTAGAATCCCTTCTTTTTTCTTTGGCGCTTGCGGTGGGGCTGACTCCGCAGCTTTTGCCTGCCATTATTAGTGTGAATTTAGCACATGGGGCTCAAATGATGGCGAAAAAGAGGGTGGTCGTCAAAAAACTGGGATCTATCGAAAATTTTGGGAGTATGGATGTTTTATGTTCAGATAAAACGGGGACCTTGACGAGTGGGGCTCTCACATTACAGGGTTGTCTCGATGCTGAGGGAAAAGAGAGTGATCAGGTACGGTTATATGCTTATTTGAATGCATTTCATCAAAGTGGGTATGTGAATCCTTTAGATAAGGCTATTCTTAAAGAGATCACAGATCAGGTTTCTGATTGGGAAAAGGTAGACGAGGTGCCTTATGATTTTATCAGGAAGCGGATTACGATTTTTTTAAAGAAAGGGGAAGAAAAGCTCGCGATTACGAAGGGAGATTTTCGGAAAGTGTTAGAAGAGTGTGATTTATCTGATACGAGGGCGTTGCAGGAAAGATTTGAGCAATTGAGTGAAGAGGGGTTTAGGGTTTTAGGGATTTCATCTCAAGAGGGGGGAAAAAAGGCAGTTTTTCTTGGATATTTATTATTTATAGATCCTCCTAAGGAGGGGATTGTAGAAACGGTGCATCGATTAAAGGAGCTGGGAGTTTCTCTTAAGATTTTAACGGGGGACAATCGATTTGCGGCAAGACACGTTGGAAAGTTATTCGATCTTTCTGAGAAAGATATTTTAACGGGTCCTGAAATTGAGGGGATGAGCGACAGTGTATTGTCGTATCAGGTGGATAATAAGATGATTTTTGCAGAGATTGAGCCCCATCAAAAAGAGCTCATTATTTTATCTTTGAGGCAGAGGGGTCATGTGGTGGGGTATTTAGGGGACGGGATTAACGATGTGACAGCGCTCCATGTGGCGGATGTGAGTATGGCGGTGGATACGGGGGCTGATGCAGCGAAAGGGGTAGCTGACATCGTGTTACTTGAGAAAGATTTATCGGTACTTGAGGCGGGGGTGAGGGCGGGGAGGATGACTTTTGCAAACACATTGAAGTATGTGTTTATGGCAAGTAGTGCGAATTTTGGGAATATGTTTAGTATGGCAGGGGCCTCACTTTTTCTCCCTTTTTTTCCTTTACTTCCTAAGCAAGTGCTGCTTACGAATTTGATGACCGATTTTCCTGAGATGTTAATTGCGACAGACCTTGTAGATGAGGAGATGGTGAAGCGTCCGCGGCGGTGGGATATTGGGTTTATCAGTAAGTTTATGTTGATTTTTGGGCTTATCAGTTCTGTATTTGATTATGCGACCTTTGGGGTGCTTTTGCTACTTGGGGCATCTCCCGAGGAGTTTCGGACGGGGTGGTTTGTTGAATCGGTGATATCAGCGACGTTGATTGTTTTGGTGATTCGGACATTTAAGCCTTGTTTTAAGAGTCGGCCCAGTACTCCCTTACTTTGCGGGGTAGGAGCTGTCATAGGTGGGGTTATTTTATTGCCGATGAGTCCTTTGGCTCCTTATTTAGGTTTTATCCCCCTTTCTCCTTTCTTGTATTTGATGGTAGGTGGGCTCGTCATAGGCTATGCGATCTGTGTAGAACTAGCTAAAAAGTTTGTCCTTAAAAGATTGTTGAGATAATTCTTGATAAATAATTTAGATATTTGCAATTAATAAACTAACAAGCTTAAAAATTTGGAGATGTTTAATATGACTATTCACGGAATTGGGGGAACATCAGGGGGGATTTCGGGTCCAGGAGAGGAATTTAACCTATCCGGTTTAGATTTATTAAAATCGACTGTAGAAGAGCTTTCTGCGAAAGAAAAAGAGATCATTGCCAATATTGTCTCTAAAATGGGGGTAAAATCGGATGGTCATACTACCCCTGCCCAACTGACTAATTCTACTAAGACTTTTGATAGGGCACTTAATCATGGAGTAAGAGACCTTCATAATGCGATCATGGGTGATCCTAAGATTCAACATGAGCTCAGTAAAGGTTCGATCACAGAGGATGACATCGATCAACATGTTCAAAATTGGAAGCATTCCGAACAATCCTCATTTATCACAACGATGAAGTCCAATCTGACTCCTCCTCAACACAAGACAATGATGGGAGCAACGGAAAGTCCTAATAAAGCATCTCCTCCTGCAGATATTGTAAACCAACTCGAACAATGGGAAGATGCATCAAATGATGGATCAACCCCAAGCAGTCCAGGAAGTACAGGAGCCCCTTCTGGAAATACAACTACTCCAGCTTCGACTCCATTAGGTACTTCACCAGGAGCTCCTGGAGGTAATGCAGATAAGGCCGGGAAGCCTGTCAATACCATGCTTGGTGTGCTTGATTTAATTAATTCGATGCTTGGAAAAGGGGTTCCGATCGATGAGATCTATGCTGTAATGCAAAATGCAATGGGACAAACGTCTGATTCTTCAGATGCGAGTTCAATGTCTAGCGTGCTTAATATGGATAAAACCCAGCCTCAGGTGGCAAGTCCAGCTACCCTTGCTCCGGGAGCCACTAAGACTCCGGGGGCTCCTCCAGCCTATGTTTCTAATGCTGATCTCCAAGGGACAGCTAAAGTTGACAAGACTCAAAATGGACCTACAAATGGTGATGCAGTAGAGCCTGGTCAACTTCAGTCGCCTGATGCAAGTACTAAGGTTATCTCAAGTGCTAATGCATCCTCTCTTGTCTTAGGAATTCTTGACCCAAAATCAGGTGCTCGAACACATGGATCTGCTAATTTTAATTTTGCCCCAGTGACTAGCGCAACCGCGTCTCAAGTCCTTAGTTTTCAGATTGGGACACCCCTTCCCTCAGGGATGGCTTTTTCAGATGTACTTTCAACATTGAGCTTTACCTTAAATCCGCTCAGTGACAATCCAACCGTCATGTCTAATTTTAACCCTGGAATGAATGGATGTACGTTA
>JAGOSM010000011.1 GCA_018062315.1 Simkaniaceae bacterium
GAAGAGTAGGACGCTGCCAACTTTTTATTTCCTAGAGCTTACACCACTACGGTGTAAGCTCTTTTTTTTTGTCTGAACTCAGAAGTTAAGCCCTTCATCGCCGATGGTACTAAGTACTCCAACCTCTTCACACGTTCTCAGTAAGCTCTTTTTTTTTGCCAAAAAAAACTCACGCTGAAAATCCCTCTCCTGTATAACCAGAGACGGAGGGCATCATGGCTAGAATTGTACGATTCCAACGGGGACTTAAATCTAGGCACGTCAGTCTCATTGCCCTGGGAGGGATCATCGGATCTTCCTATTTTCTGGGAACTGGCTATGTCCTCCACCAAGTAGGCCCTTTTATCTTCCTCGCCTACGCCCTCGGAGGACTCATCACTTTTCTTACCATGTCCTGTCTCACAGAGCTCTGTGTCGCAGTCCCCGGTCCAGGTTCATTTATTAGCTATGCAAGGCACTTTGTTTCACCTACCTGGGCCTGTGGCGTAGGTTGGTCTTATTGGATTAGCTGGGTTGTCTACATCCCCTCTGAATGCCTTGCCGCAGGGATCTTGATGCACAATTTCGTTCCGCATGTGCCCATCTATCTCTGGGCGGTTCTCTTTGGAATTGTCATCACCCTAGTCAATCTCATCAATGTTAAAGCTTTTGGCGAGATGGAGTTTTGGCTCGCTCTTGTTAAAATCACTCTTCTTATCGGCTTCTCTCTCTTAGCTATCCTGATTTTCTTTGATCTGATTGGAACCCAAAAAGAAGTGTTTATAGGAGATAAGTACCTCCTTAATGACGGCAACCCCTTCCCCAATGGATATGCCATTTTCTTCATCAATATGGTCGTTTTACTCTCTAATTTTCAAGGCTCTGAAATTATCGGGTTAAGTGCCTCTGAATCGCAACACCCCAAAAGAGACATCCCCGCTGCATTGAAAAAAATAGTCTACCGCATTGTAGGATTCTACCTCATCCCTACCTTTCTCCTAGCTCTGATTTTCCCATGGCAAAAAGCAAACCTTGCAGGCAGTGTTTTTGCCGATGCACTCAAAAGCTATGGCCTTATCCACCTGGCTCATGTCTTTAGTTTTTTGATCATCGCAGGAGCCTTGTCTTGTGCAAACAGCGGGTTGTATGCCACAGTACGCTCTCTCCATGCCCTTGCAACAAAAGGGATGGCCCCTAAATGGCTCTCTCATCTGAATGAAAGGGGAGTGCCCGTTAAAGCCACCTTGGTCACCTTGGCTGCGATCTGGGTGATGCTCCTCGTTTCTTATTTTTTCTCCGCCCATTCCCTTTATGCAAATCTACTAGCCATCTCGGGGTTTACAGGGTCGATTTGTTGGATTTCTATTTGCTGGTCGCAGCTTAGGTTCCGCAAAGGACTTAAGGAAAGACTCAGGACCTACAAAATCCCTTTTTTCCCTTATCTGACCCACTTTGCGATTTGGCTCCAGGTAATATGCCTTCTTATTGTGGCAATCAGCCCCGAACTGCGCACTTCCTTTTATTTCGGAGTGCCAATGTTGATCATTCCCATGCTTTGTTACCACCACTTCGTCGTATCCCAAAGAAAAAAACCACTATAGAAATAGGGATTTAAGGAAGTTATTTCCTTGGACAATCTCAATTTTGTCGTCAATCCACTCTCGCTTTAATTCTTTTACAACCTGAATAGCAGGTAATTGGTATTTTTCATGAAAATACCGAAGAGAAGGAGCTATAGATGAATCTTTATGTTTTACTTCGATTAATTTTTCAATCTGTCCATCATAAGCAAGGATAAAATCTACCTCATGCTTATCTTTTGTATGGAGATAATGGAGAGAAAATGGCTCTGCCTCATAATCAATTTTTGCAAAAACATGTTTGAGAAGGCTGCTTGCAACGAGGTTTTCAAACTTTGCTCCTGCATCTCCTTTCACAAGGCCCGTATCAAAAAAATAAAGCTTGGGCTCTTTTAATAAGCTGCGTGCAATATTTCGGGAAAAGGGAGTCACCCGGAAGACAATATATAAAGCTTCCAAAATCTGAATATATTTTTTAACGGTATTAGGGGAAATAGCAACATCTTCTGCTATTGAAGTATAGGAAATCGATGAGCCTACCCGTTCCCTTAATAACTCAAAAACTAGTCGGATCGCATTTAGATTTTGAATATTTTCAAAATCTAAAACATCTTCTCGAAGAAGGGAGTCTATGTATTGTAAACGCCATCGATTTGCATCGACTAAAGTATTGGATAAAAAAGGTTCAGGGAAGCCGCCTCTTTCTAAAAAACGATCTAAAGGATAGTCTAGATGTACTTTTTGACATTCTGCAGGTGAAAGGGGGAGAAGCCGATGGAGAAAATAGCGGCCAGCAAGAGAGTCTCCTACTTGTTTGAATACCTCAAGACGGGCACTTCCTGTAACGAGAATTTTCTGATGAGCAGGCTTTGTATCATAAACCCCCTTCAGATACGTTTTCCACTTGGGCATTTTATGAATTTCATCGAAAATAAGAAGCTCTGTAGAAGGTAGCCATGCTTCCTTTGCAAAAATTTTTCGATCCTCCATCCGATCATAATTGAGATAGGTAGATGAGCTAAATTCGCTCGCAAGATCTTTGGCGAGAGTAGTTTTTCCCGCTTGCCTGGGCCCTGCTAATAAGACCATTTTTTTAGCTAAATCGGCTAAAATCGCTTGTTTTTGAAATCGTTCCATGTTTGACTATTTTGCATTACTTTGCGAAAAAGTCTAGCTTTTTTCGCAAAGTAATGCAAAATAGTCGCTAATTGTGCATTGACTTAATCGGTTTTTTTTGTGACTATATTGCACATTATGAAATCGTATCTCTTTATTTTTTTAGCTATCCTTGTTGGTATTATTTCGGGATTAACTCATTTTGAGATAGTTATAAAAATCGCTGAGCTTGTTTCGACCCTTTTTATGAATTTTCTCCGATTCATTGCCTCTCCTATTATTTTTTTATCTATTTTTTCTACTTTACTGGGGCTTAATGGGTTAAGTGAAATGAAGAATTTAGGGAGGAGGGTGTTAGGCTATACTTTTTTAACGACCCTTCTGGCGGCCTTCGTTGCCCTGATTTTATTTCAATCCATTCAGCCGGCGGGTGCAGTAAATATAGGAAGGGAGGGGATCACTTCTTTAGCACAGCCAGCTTCCTATATGCAATTTTTTACAAACATCATTCCTTCCAATTTAATTCAGGCATTTCTTGAGAATAATGTGATCGGGATTGCGTTGATGAGTTTCCTTTTTGGTTTAGCAGCTCTCCGACTTCCTCTTGAGCATCGAGCGGTATTAAAAACCTTTTTCTCTTCTTCTTTTCAACTGGTATTGAAGGTGACCGAATTCCTTGTTATGGTCATGCCTTTTGGGATTTGGGCGTTTGTCACACTCCTTATGGGGGAGTTAGGGGCCCATTCATCGGAGTGGAATAGCCTTATCCTCTATTTGGGCGTTGTTTTAGGGGCTAACTTGGTTCAGGGACTGATTGTTTTGCCTCTTTTTTTAAAATCAAAAGGGATTTCACCATTCACTGTTGCCAGGGGGGCAAGCAAGGCTCTCGTCCTTGCTTTCTTTTCGAAATCTTCAAATGCAACTCTTCCAGTCACGTTGCAGTGTGCTGAAAATAAATTGGGGATAGATGCAAAAGTAGCCCATTTTTCTCTTCCTCTTTGCACAGTGGTTAATATGAATGGTTGTGCAGCGTTTATTTTGACCACCGTTCTTTTCATCTCTCAAATGAATGGGATGAGTTTTTCTATCGGTGAACTGCTTCTTTGGGTGGTGCTTGCAACCTTTGCAGCCATTGGTAATGCAGGAGTTCCCATGGGCTGTTTCTTTTTAAGTAGTGCTTTTCTTATTGCGATAGGAGTGCCGATCAAACTTATGGGCCTTATTCTTCCTTTCTATGCTTTTTTAGATATGGTTGAAACAGCCTTGAATGTGTGGTCAGATCTTGTAGTCACTGCAGTGATAGATAAAGAGCTAAAAACACCTGATATATACCCAAACAAGCTGAAGAGTTGGTATTTGAGCCATGCGAAAGCTCCCCAATAGCAAATAATTATGGTATAATAGGATGCAAACAAAGCGATTCATACTTTTTCAGTACTTTATACATATAAAGTAAAAAATGGGATGTTTGCAGGTTTTCTTTGGCAAATTCTTTCGCATTATCTGCAATTTTTTTTGCCTCATTAGGATGAGACTCTGCCCATTCATATCGATCCGTTAAAACGTCGAGGTCTCCTGTTGTTGGAATATAGTGTACATACGGTTTAAGTGGGTAGTGATACCAAAGAACTTCGTTATGTGGGATCCAAAAAATGGTTGAACCAGTGAACATTTTCCATCGATCATTGGGATAACTCCCCATGGCTCCCGTAATCACAAGATGGTATTTATAATCGAGTTGCTCAATAGGGGGTAAATAATTGCCTAAAAGATTTAATGGGAGGGCGCCTTGTGTTCGCCACTCATTAAATGAATAGAATCTAGCATCGATGATATCTGGACGTAAAAGAGAATCGTAAACGACCTTTCCTCTAGAAAAATCGAAGCAATTGTCTTGATTATAGAATCCATCTGAATTTGTTCCTCTCCAAATAATTTGATTCCGACGCGACTCCCAGGGAGTTTTCTCTGCTTGAGCAGTCAATAGATCTACTGAATCTTGCCATTCCTGCGGACGAAGGGTCCAATCCCCAAATAAAATAACATCATCGATATCTCCTCTTCGACATCCTGCAAGAATAGGAATGCCTAATCTCAGCGATGTATGTAGTCCATCATGGTGATGATAGATAAATTCTACATCGGGTATTTTATAGAACTTACATAAAGTAGTCATCAGATCATAAAAAGAGTAATAAGGAGAGTCTTTTGAAGGAAACGGATGAGAAAATTGTGGTTCGTTATTAATAATTTTAACGCGAATACATCCATCAGGGATTGTGCGATTGACATGGCTATTATTGATGCCGGTTTTCAAATAAGATCTGAATTCAAAATTAATTAACTCGTCCATCCAATTATATTTTTCTTGTACATCCTCGAGATTTGTTATCTGTGAATATAAGGGATGGACGCTGAAACAAAATAAAATAAGGGCTAAGTTCCAAATGGGGTTCTTCAGTAAGGCCATAATCTGCTTGAATCTTACCTGTTTAAATGGAGGATTATTTTTCATGTTAGCTCTTTTATGGGGTGGATGGGTATCTACTAGGATATACTGGAGGTAGGAAATTTTATCAAATGTTTTTGAACTAATTCAGCCTCAGCTTAAGCGATGCTAAACACCAGATGCGTTCCCGAGATATGAACAAGATCTTTAGTCTTAGATAATTGAGATAAATATTTATATACACCAGGACAGTTGGGAGTGAAGTCATGCCACATGACAATCCCTTTCGGATTCATGATCTGAAAGACATTTTCTGTATCGCTTTTCACGCAATCATAAGAATGGCCTCCATCAATAAAACAAAAATCGATTAGGCCAGAATCTGTAAATTTTGCAAATTCATAGGCTGTAGAGTCCCCAAAATGCTGCTGAATTTTTCCTTCTACCGAACTGCCTATATATTTCCTCATTAATTTGTTTTTATCCTGAACAAATTTCACATCCTCCTGGAGGATGGGGAGATGAGTGTTTTGTTCTCCGCAGGAGGGCAGGTCGATCGTGTGGATAGTAGCCTCGACGGGAGAATTGAGGGCTATTTGAAGTGTTGTGTTACCGTCGAATGTGCCGATTTCAAGCAAAGTTTTTGGCTTCTTATTTGCGACCATGAGAGCGAGTGCCATGAGTTCAAAACTCGTTACATTTCCTTCACGCACGCTAAAATTTTGAAGAGCGATGGGTAGCTCGATATTAGTAATTTCACTAAGCAGCTTTTGTTTAATCTTAGCTTTTTTTGAAACTCCTTCGCTATAGAGCAGGCTGACTGAATCTTGCAGTGCCTTTTTTAAGGCCCTGGGATATTGAATAGCATAGACAAGAGCTTGTAAACGTCGCGTATATTTATTGTAGGATTGTACAGTATTCATGCAGGGGGATTTTGCATTTTTTGATTTGTAAGATCAAGCATTTTTATGCGGGTACACTGTTCAACGGTTTCTATTTGAGCTTATTTTTAATCAGTTCTGACAGGAGAATGTTACTGCCATATTCCCAATTTTCAGCAATGTGCATTTGCAATAGAGGAAAAGCTAATTCTAGGGCATAGTTTTCAAGAAGAGTGATGAGGGGATAGCGCTTCTCGTAAAGGAGTGCGGCTTACTTATAGCTGTTTTGATAAGGTCTGTTCCCTTATGCGCTCACCAGGCTTGAATTTCCCAGAAAGAATCAAATCAATCATTTTTTCACTTACGAGAGATGTAATTCTATAAATTCTCCACCGGTCATTTGTTGTAGCTCATGGGAACTCAGTCGAAAGACTGCGAAAGGGGTCCCTGCTGCAGCCCAAATCCATTCGTAGTTCTTAAGTGTGGGGTCTAGAAAAGTCATCACCTTTTCATTATGGCCTATAGGAGGAACTCCACCAATGGCAAATCCCACTCTCTCTTTTACAAATTTACCATCGGCTTTGACAAGATGAAGTCCTTTGGACTCCTCAATCTTCTTAATATCCACCTGGTTTGCTCCAGAGACAATAATGAGGATCGGGTTACCCGATGCTTGATCAATAAAAACCAAAGATTTAGCGATCTGTCCAACTTCGCATCCAATAGATCTTGCAGCTTCTTCTGCTGTTCGTGTTGAATCTGGAAGTTCTTTGACTTCACAAGAAAAACCATGGTTTAGCAAAAAAATCTGTATCTTTTTTGCACTATTTGAAAGTTCTTTCTTCATGAAGGTATCCTTATAGAGGAATTTGATTTAAGAAGGGGGAGGAAATGAAAAAGCCGAACGTTGAAACGTTCGGCTTTTTGCCGATGACCGGACTCGAACCAGCACCCTATCACTAGGAAAAGATTTTGAATCTATCGTGTCTACCAATTTCACCACATCGGCGTGTGGACATGCATTCTATCAAAACGAGGGCTTGTTTTCAATCTAATAATTGACTTAAACTTTCCTCCATGCCACTCACTCACCTTTTCCTCACATTACTCGTTGTTCTTATTTGGGGTTTTAACTTTGTCGTTATTAAAGTCGGGCTTCAAGAAATTCCCCCACTTTTTCTCTGTTTCTCTCGCTTTTTTTTAACAAGTATTCCGGCTATTTTCTTTATTAAATTCCCTGCTACTTCGCTTAAAAAAGTGATCCTTTATGGATTGTTTATGTTTGCTCTCCCTTTCGGGTCCCTTTTTATGGGGATGTTTGTAGGGGTTACACCTGGCTTAGCCTCTTTATTATTTCAAGCTCAGGTGTTTTTTAGTGCCCTTTTGGCAATTGCTTTTTTTGGAGAAAAATTAACGAAATGGCAGGCTGTAGGAGCCCTCATCTCTTTTAGCGGCATTGCCCTTGTAGGAGTGAAAATAGGAGGCAGTGCGTCCCTATTGGGCTTTTTTCTTCTCATTGCAGGCGCCGCTTTTTGGGGTGTCGGCAATGCCGTTTCCAAAAAAATTGGAAAGGTCAATATGGTTTCATTGATTGTCTGGGGCAGTTTCATGGCATGGCCTCCTCTCTTGCTCCTCTCCCTTGTCTTTGAGGGGCCAGAAAAACTCATTCTCTCTGTGCAGCACCTTTCCTTACTTTCTATGGGCGCTGTTCTCTATATTACCTATTTATCCACTCTTCTTGCCTTTGCCTTGTGGAGTTTGTTGCTCCATCGCCATAGACTCCCTACCATCACTCCATTTACCCTTTTAGTCCCCATTGTTGGAATGACAAGTTCCATCGTAGTCCTCGGAGAACCCCTTCAAATATGGAAAATTACTGCGGGAGTCTTGGTCATTGCAGGACTGTATATCAATGTCATGGGTCCTCGCCTTTTCAAAAAAAAATAGATTAGTAATTGACTTTGATGAGGAAAAGACCTGTTGGAGGGGCCGCTTTGCCCCCTTCCCGCCGATCTTGTAAAGAGAAGAGGGGGGGGATTGAGCTGAGAAGCCGTTTTTTTGCCCCCACCTCAAGAAGAGTCCCCACAATATTCCTCACCATCTTATATAAAAAACCTGACCCCTCAAATTCAAAACGGACTCCCCCTTCCTGGCGAATCATATCAAGGCGGTAGATCGTTTTGATTGGACTTGCTTTCGAGCCCCCACAATTTGCAAAAGAAGTAAAATTATGTGTTCCATGGAATAGGGGAATCGCTTCCTCAATCAAATTAAGATCAAGGGAATAGGGATGATAGGTGCGATAGGGACGAATAAAAGGGGAAATCAGCGAATCTGTATGGAGATGGTAATGGTACTCTTTATTCCGGGCGCTAAACCGAGCATGGAAAGAGGGATCGACTTCCTCTAGAGAGAGGATGCGAATGTCTGGAGGAAGTAGACTATTTAAGGCGTGGGCGGTCACCTCTTTATGTGAAAGAAAGTGGGCCACTTGACCTAATGCATGAACCCCAGCATCAGTCCTCCCAGAAGCCGTAAGATGGGTTGGTGTTTGCAAAATGGTGGAAAGAACCTCCTGGATGACAGCTTGGATCGTCACCGCATTCGGCTGCACTTGCCACCCCCCATACTGCGTCCCATCATAGGCAATCAAGGCCTTATACCGCTTCATCGGACAAGGGCCATATCATCGGGGGTTGTCAATTTGATATTTCGACCAGAACCTTCCACTAATTTAACGGGATGTCCTATCAATTCAACAAGCGATACATCATCAGTCACTGTCAAATGATGCGTATTTGCATACTTAAACCCTTCCGCTAAGAGATCGGGAGCTATCATTTGAGGTGTATGTACTTCCCAAAGGGTAGAACGGTCTAAGGTCCTTAGTACTGTATCTCCCCTGACTTCTTTCACGGTGTAGGGAACCGGACGTCCCAAAGCCGCCGCTTTACATTCCATGGCGGTAGCTAATAGCCTGTCTACATCCTCTTTTTGTAGAAAAGGACGAGATGCATCATGGATACAGACAAGATCTACCCCACGACTCGTTTCTTGAAAGCCATTAAAGACAGAGTCTTGTCTCCTTTCCCCGGGATCTGCATAAAGAGCCCCAGGGAAAAGCTCCCTATAAGCAGGAGGCGAAACTACGACAATCTGGGAAACATAGGGTAAATTTGAAAAAAGGTCAAAACTATACGAGGCAACAGGCTTGCCATGGATATCTAAAAATTGTTTTGGCACGGAAGTCCCCATACGACTACCCGTGCCCCCTGCTAATAGAATCACTGAGATTTTCATAGCAGGCATCTTAACTGGTAATGGGTTTAACGGTCAAGACATGTGCTCATTAACAAGTTTAGTCATTTCAAACATGTTTACAGCCTTTTTTTGACCAAACAAAACACTCAATTTCGCATCAGGAATGATGTTTCGTAGGTTCTTTGGATCCTGTAACTTGTGTTTTTTAATGTACTCCCAAAGTTTTTTTGTTACTTCTGTACGGGGTAAAGGCCCCTTTCCTACAACAGCTTGTAAAGCTTCTGTAAGAGCCATAGGTTTCATAAACTTTGTTGGTTTTTTTGGTGCATTCATGCTCTCTTTCTCCTTGAGATGATTGTTGAATAAAACATCTTGTAGCTGTCTCATGGATTAATAGTCAAAAAAAAACCGCTTAACTGGTGATTTTCTTGCCTTTTTCCCTTAATTTTGGCAACTTTGGCCCATGTCTCAGGAATTGTTCGATCAGATCGTTGCCCTTGGCCAAGAACACATTTTTTATGGTAAAGAGAGAGATCCCCATAAATTTGAGACCCTTTTAAAAAAATTAGCAGCTATTGCCGCGTTTTATAAAAATGAAGGGGGTCTTGCAGGTTATGCCAATATGGCTAAGCAAGTGGTTGAACAGGGAAAAGATAAAGAGGTTCTCGGCTTATACCCCCCAGAAGTCATTCCTATTTCTGAATGGACTGAAGAAGTAGAACAGGCTGTACATAGAGGCATCGAGCTACTTCCCTATATTGCTGAAATTTACCCCGTCGGAGGCGCTGCAGAGCGGTTGAATACAGGCCTTCCTGCGGCAAGATTCGAATTCCTGGGAAAAAATTTACTGACAAGGGTCATCGAAGATCTCCAGGCAAGAGAACAACTTTATTTTGAGCGCTATGGAGTCGAAATTCTAACGCCCATCGCCATGATGACCTCAGAGGTGGGGGATAACCACGAGCATGTGATCAATCTCTGTAAGGAAGCTCACTATTTTGGAAGACCTAAAGAACTCTTTTTCTTCTTTAAACAACCTCTAGTCCCTACTTTTGATAGAACGGGGAAATGGCATGTGACAGAACCTCTGACTCTCGATTTAAAGCCCAATGGACATGGAGTCATTTGGAAGCTTGCAAGAGAAAATGGAGTCTTTGACTGGTTGAAAAAGTTAGGAAGAACTCATGCCCTTGTTCGACAAATCAATAACCCTGTTGCGTCCACCGATTATGGAATTTTAGCTCTTATGGGATATTCTCAGGGTAAATCGATGGGATTTGCCTCATGTCCTAGACTAGTTCATGCTAAGGAAGGAATGAACATTAAAAAAGCATTTAAAGATCGCAAGGCTCTTTCAAATATTGAATATTGTGATCTCAAACGGTATGGAATATCTGATGAACCTCGCTCTCCAGACAGTAAATATTCTCAATTTCCCTCGAATACAAATATTTTATTTATCGACCTTCAAAGGATTGAAGAGGCATCTGAGAAAATGCCCTATCCAGGATTAATTGTGAATTTTTCTAAGGATAAAACTCATACCCGTCTTGAATCTACGATGCAAAATATTGCTGATATTTTAGATGAGGCAGAGACTTACATTACTTATAATATCAGAAGAAAAACCATCTCCACAACGAAGAAAAGGGGACACGGAGATTTAGAAACCCCCGAACAGT
Source organism: Simkaniaceae bacterium (assembly GCA_018062315.1). GTDB lineage: Bacteria > Chlamydiota > Chlamydiia > Chlamydiales > Simkaniaceae > JAGOSM01. Next base: position 10,949 of record JAGOSM010000011.1, read on the forward strand.
GTCAGAAGGATATGCTGGAAAATGCTAGGGAGCTCCTCGGAGCTTATTGTCAAATGAAGGTTCCTTCAAACTTCTCTTTTCATATGCATCCGGCTTTAGGGCCCTTATGGAACGATATTCGTCATAAAATCCACGGAGGGAGTCTCTCTGAGGGGTCTTCTTTGATTTTAGAGATTGGAAATCTCCTTTTAGAAGATGTTCATATTGAAGGGTCTTTGACAATTATCGGAGAGGCTATCTTAAAAACTTCGCTTGGAGATCAAAGTTGCTGCAGATTGAAAAACCTTTCTATCAAAGGGGATGTGGTTATTCGGGTCAAAAAGGGAGAAACTGTAGAGATGTGTGGAGGGGTGCTTGAATCAACACCCCTAAGAAATAGAGATTAGCCTTTTGCTTTGCAAAGACAAGCACAAGCTGTAGAAGTTACAACGGCAGCAAGACCTGCGCCAACGCCGAGAACTGTCCAATCATGTTTATCTAAGTTTTTAACTGTATCAACAGAAAGAGAGAAGCACTCTTTGAAAAAAGGCAATACCACGTTGTTTATTTTTTCTAAAACTGTACTAAACAATTCAGAACAATTAGTCCACATAGTACCTAGGAAGGTAGTCGCACTACCCCACAAAGAATTAACTGTAGTCATCATATGATCTCCTAAAAGGGTTGTAAGGAAGGTTTCTTCCTTGGAAAAATTTCGATACTGATTATAGTGTAATCAAAATTGTTGTAAAGGGGATGTAAATAAAATTTAAAATTTAAGAAAAGTATTGATAAAAAACATATCTAATAGAGTTCCTTCTTGACGCCGTCACTCAAAAATCGCTAAACTCTTTTCTATGAATGAAGAAACTAAGTTAAGACTCAAAAATTTAGAAAACCGATTCCTCCACATGTGGAGGTATCTTTGACCTCTCTGAAAAAGAAAAGCAACTTTCAGAATTAGACAGGTGCATGGAAGAAGGGGATTTTTGGCAAGATCCAGAAAAAGCCCAGACGACGATTGCAAAAGCAAGTGCTCTCAAAAGTTGGATTATCCCGTATAGAGATTTAAAACGTCGATTTGAAGATGATGCTTCTTTACTTGAAGAGGCCGAAGGGGATTTTTTAGAGGAACTCCTTTCGGAACTTGCAGCTATTGAAAAAGGGGTTGAAGAGCTTGAGATCAAAAAAATGCTCTCAGGAAAGCTCGATCATCTCTCTTGTTTTTTATCGATTAACGCGGGGGCAGGAGGAACTGAATCGTGCGATTGGGTTCAAATGCTCGCGCGCATGTATCAACGATGGGCCGCCTTGAGAAAATGGAAGGTGGAAGTTGTCGATATGGTGGCTGGAGAAATCGCTGGCATCAAGAGCATTACGATGAAGCTCGAGGGCCCTTATTCCTATGGATATGCTAAAGCCGAAAAAGGGGTCCACCGCTTAGTAAGAATTTCTCCTTTTGATAGTAACGCGAGAAGGCATACCAGTTTTGCCTCAGTTGAGGTTTCTCCAGAGGTCGTGGATGAGATTGATATTTCGGTCAAAAGCGATGAGCTCCGTGTTGATACCTTTCGCTCCTCAGGAGCAGGGGGGCAGCATGTGAATACTACCGATTCAGCTGTGCGGATGACTCACCTTCCTACCGGAATTGTAGTCAGTTGTCAGAACCAACGAAGTCAAATTCAAAATCGGGAAATGTGTATGAAAATGCTCCTTTCCAAACTCCATGAAAAAAAGATCCTTGAACAGGAAGCTGAATTAAAAGCTCTTTCAGGGCAAAAAATGGAAAATGCCTGGGGCTCACAAGTTAGAAATTATGTTTTTCAGCCCTATACTCTTGTAAAAGATACAAGGACTAAGTATGAAGAGGGCAATGTTCAGGCTGTCATGGATGGAGAAATTGATGGCTTTGTGAATGCCTATCTTAAGGAGTTTGGAAATGATCACAGATCGTGAAGAATTTGATATTAACTATACCGATCCTTCTGAAGAGGGATTGCTGAAAAAATGGTTGACATGGCCCGGTGTTCTCGAATGGTATCCCATGGAGAAAGAGTCAGATATCGATCTTGTGGCTAAAAACTGGATTGGATTTGCAAAATATAAATCTTCTTTGACAGCTTACTATAAAGGGAAACCGGTGGGGATTGCCACTCTCTTATTGATGCCCTATAAAAAAGTGGCTCATCATGGAATGATGTATATCATTGTAGATCCCAAATGGCACCGGCAGGGTATTGGGACTGCATTAGTGCGCAATCTCATGCATCTTGCAAAAACGAAATTTAGGATAGAAGGGATCCATTTTGATGTATATGAGGGGTGTCCTATTTTGCCTCTCCTCAAAAAATTGGGGTTTGTGGAACTCTTAAGGCAAGAAAAATGGATTAAAACAGAAAATGGCTATCTGGCCAGGCATTTAATGGAGGTCAAGTTATGAATTTAACCTTTCGCCCTTCTGAAGAGTCCGATATTGAAGAGCTGCGATTATGGCTCAGAGATCCCGATGTATTGCGTTATTTCCCCATGTCGAATGATAGAGAGTGTGATGATGCCATTCGCAATTGGATTAGTTACCGAAAGATGAAAGCTGCTGTAACGGTCATGAAAGAGGGGAAACCGGTAGGGATGTCTAATCTCTATATTCAGTTTTTTAATAAGTTGAAACATCAAACCCTTTTATCTATTGTCGTTGCTCCTGGAATGCGAGGGCAGGGAATAGGGACTCAACTTTTAGAGTACATGAAAAAATATGCTCAAGAAGTTTTCCAAATTGAGGTTTTACACCTTGAAGTGTATGATGGAAACCCCGCACAGCGTCTTTATGAGAGGGCTGGGTTTGTGGTATATGGAAGACATCCTGCTTTTATTAAAGAAGCAGATGGCACTTATGTTGATAAAATTTGTATGGAGTTAGATTTTGGCCGGACACAGTAAATGGGCAAATATTAAGCATCGTAAAGAAAAATCAGATGCAGCCAAGGGAAAAGTGATTTCTCGCATGGCAAAAGAAATTATTTCTGCAGTCAAACAGGGTGGCCCTGATATCAAGTCAAATACCAGATTGCGCCTTGTCTTACAAAAAGCACGAAGTGCAAATGTCCCTAATGACGTCATTGAAAGAAATATCAAAAAAGGATCGAGTAGCGAGCAGATCGACTACTTTGAAATCACTTATGAGCTTTATGGCCATGGGGGAGTAGGTCTTATCATAGATGTCATGACAGATAATAAAAATCGAATTTCATCCGATATCCGCATTGCGACAAATAAACGGGGTGGAGTCGTTGCCGAACCCGGCTCTGTAGCTTTTAACTTTGACCGGAAGGGAGTCATTCAAGTTGCTAAAAGTAAAGCAGTTGAGGATGACTTATTCTTGCTTGTCAGTGAGGCTGGAGCAGACGATTTTGAAGTGGCAGATGAAATGTATATGATCGTCACTCCTGTGGAGCTTCTCTACCAAGTGAAGGAAAGGATCGAAAAAGAGGGGATTACTTGTGATGAAGTTAACCTTGAAATGATTCCGAAACACTCTGTCGAATGTGACCCTGAAACAAGACAAAAAAATGAAGCGCTTGTTGAATGGCTAGAGGCACTTGATGATGTGGATGCCGTCTATCACAATATGGAATAGATAAATAATCTCAATTGTTGTAATTAGATATTAATATAAGATTATAATAATTGGGGTTTTTTTTGTGGTCGTAAAGATATTGTTAATCATGACCTTATTTGTCCTTGAATTGCCTTCATCGACAATAGTTGGAAGAGGGGCCAGGTCCATGGGTACCTTATTTGAGGTTTTTTTCATCCCCTTAAAACCTTTGGTTTTAATGATAGATCGATGGATTTTAAAGGAAGATCTCCCCAATTTTAAACAGGTATCTTCTGGGGTATATCGAGGAGGGCAACCCCTTGGCGAGGGATATCGATTGTTAGAGAACAAGGGGATTAAAACCATTATTAATTTAAGAGGGATTGATACAGGGGGAGAGCATGGGACGCTCCTTTCTTATGTTCATATTCCCATATCTCCCTATAATCCACAGAAAGAGGATGTCCTTACTTTTCTTCGAGCAATGGATGCATCAAAAGGTCAGCCTGTCTATATTCATTGTTTCCACGGATCTGATAGAACAGGGCTATTTATTGCGATTTACCGGGTAGTGTATGAGGGATGGACAAAAGAAGAAGCGCTGCATGAGATGGTTAATGGAGGGCATGGGTTTCATGCCTCCTTTCAGGAAAATCTCATTCAGTTCTTTCAAGATCTTGATTTAGAGAATCTTACACTATCTTGCGATATAAGCACCTCGTTCCTTGATGTTAGAGAGAGTCATGGGTTCATAGGCAAATGTAGCTGACGTTTGCGCAGGACCTTCTATTAAAATAGCGAGGCGTCTCAGGTTTTTCCTTGAGAGGAAGGTTTCCATTTCCCCTTTAAAGGTATCATAAGAAAGGGCAGATAGCGCCTTGATTTGTTTTTCTCTTCTGCCAAAATCTCCATTGTATTGAAAGGCTTCAGTAAAGAGTTCGGTAGATTTTTCTCCTAAGGTCCGTTTAGGTTCCCTGAGTTTAGCTATCATTTCCCCTTTAATACTTTCAAACCGCCCTTCGGGAATTTCAGTTTCAAAATCTTTAGTAAAGGCTTCCAAGAAAATTTCAAAACGGATGAGGAGTTCTTGAGGGGGATGATCTGCTGATTGGACGATAAACCATTGCATGAGTTTTCCTTCCAATTCCTGGGGAACTGAATGGACTAAATACCCCACTTGTTGTTTTGTCCGGAGTTCCTCAAAGAAACTCACTTTCAAGGCAGAGGCAGCGACTTGGTGGGCTGCTTCTTTGTCAAAAGAGTGATCCCCCAAATCAATCATTAAGATGGTTGCATTTCCTTGCATTCCTGTTTGGAGGTCAATCCGGTAGGGGCCTCCTGCTTTGGGAAGCTCGAGAATTTTGCGAGAAAGGTGTTCTGATTTCGGATAGGGAAGACTATTTAAGGAAGAAAGAACAGTTTGATAGAGCTCTTTAGCCTCGTCTTCTTTTAAATTGCCTGTCAAAACTCCCTCAACATATCCCTTCTGAAAAAGGGCATTTTTAAAGAGGAGAAATTCATCATAGGTGATGGGGGTAAGGGCAGATAACATTTCTTCTGGAGTATAGGCGTTACTTTGAAGTGTCGATTGCATCTGAAAAATGGCCTGATAAAACAGAAGTTCTTTATCTTGGTTACCATAAGATGCCAAAAGGGATTGCTTGTAGATTTCAAACTCTCCAGCAGAGGGATTAATCGATTGGAGTGAACTCATGACCGTTTTTGTTAGGGCAGGAGCTTTTTCACTAAATCCTCCTAGAGAGAGAGTAAGTCCCATTTTTTGTCTCGATAAGGAAGTAAAGAGACCTGCCGCACTTGCTTGATCTAAGGTGGCAGAAAGTTCTTCTTTAAAACACCTGGTGTAGAGGTCGAGGAGTGCATTTGATTTTGCTGAACCATCAATCATAGGAGATTTAAAATGGAAAAGAAAAGAAACTTTAGGTTCTTCATAGGAAGGCAGGGGGGAGTAGTAACATTTCCCTTGGGGTGAGTCAGTAAGAAGAGTAAGTTGCTCTGCATTTTGGAAAACTTCCATTGAGCCGGGGATATAGGGATTTGGGGGGGCAAGGGCAAGTTCTGGATGAGGCTTAGTAGCTGCCCAGTCTTTAAGAGTATCCTCGCTTAATTGATAGAGTTTATATTCTCCGTGATACCATTTTTCTTTTTGATCAGGAATTTGTTTAGTTAACTCAGGAGAGGCTACCGCTATAAATACCCCATTTTTCGGATGGAGACATTCTAAAGTCGCAAGAATGGCTTTAGGGTTGTATTGTGTTGGGAGAAGATTCATTCTAGGGTAGGTGGCAAGAGGTTCATTGAACATGCTCTCTGCAGCTTCCATGACATATTGAAAAGGAGAGGGGCGAGATTGGTATTCAAACCGCAGTTCATTCAGTCTGCAGTACTCATCGAAGAGATAGGGGGGGATGCCCGTTTGTTTTAAACTTGAGACTAAACCAAAGAAACTTTCAATGGCTTGGTTAAGGTCTTTTACCCCCGCTTCTGTCAGTTTGATTTGTACTGTGAATAGAGAATGGGTCATGCTCATCTCTTCGCAACCCACCTCTATTTTTTCTGCAAGTCCCTGTTTTTTTAGCAGTTGAGAGAGGCTCAAGGGGTGTTCTGCCCCCATAACGTAAGCCACGAGATTGGCTGGATGAGATTCTAAATCTTTTCCTATAGAGGGGGGAAGTTCAAAGATGAGGGTGAGTTGTTTTTTATCTTTGATGGGCTTGAAGTAGACAATATGCCCTGTAGCTGGGGCTGTAATTTTTGTATAGGGCAGGGGAGCTATAGAGGCTTGGGGAATTTTGCTAAATGAAGTCTCAACGAGTTGTTTGAGGTCAGAAAGGGGGGCGCGTGAAAGGATGACAAGGCGGGAATTATCTGCGCTGTAATTGTGCTTAAACCATTGTTTGAGTTCTTCTAAAGGAATACGACTTAAGATTTCTTTATTCCCACAGCTAAATTTATGAACAGGGTGGGAGGGGACACAGAGAGAATTGAAAAGCAACTGTTCTCTCCAGTCATCATTTTCTATATTTTTTTCAGATTCCTGGTCTACGGCGTGTAACTCGCGAGCGACTGCAGAAGCTGGCATGAGAGGATCGATGAAAAAATGGGCGAATTGATCAAGTGCCACAGAAAATGCATCGTGATTGATAGTAAACATGTAGGTTGTGTAATCAGAGCCGGTGTGGGCATTGAGCGATCCTTGGTGATCGGCTACAAATTGATTAAACCCTTGTTCATCAGGATAAGCTTCACTCCCCATAAAGAGCATATGTTCTGTAAAATGGGCCATCCCGTTATAAGACTCTGGATCATTCCAAGAACCTACTCGAGTAGAATATCCTGCAGCGGATTGGTCGATGCCAGGGTCTGAAATAAGATAGACTTCTAACCCATTGCCGAGTTTCATTTTAAGTTTTTCTACTTCGCGAAGAGAGGGAGTTTTAACGGAGAGACCACTGCGATCTTCGATGAGGTCTACCTTTGCAAAAGAAATAAGGGGGAGGAGAAGGCAAATCAAATAGATGGAATAGTTCATGGGTTTCCTATGTCTTGGTATTGTTTTACAACAAGGTCAAAAATTGCGCTGCAACGGAGGAATCGGAGCGCATGCTTATCTTCGGCGATAAAAGATTCCATGTCAATCGCCGGGCCAAAAAAAAGGTGAGCAGGGAAATATCCAAGTTGCCGTTTTTCTCCGAGGGTCGTTTGACGGGCCCCTGGAGGGGGCATCAGATCAAAGGTGGAAAGAGCAAGGGGGTGGAAGTGAGTTTTTATTTTTGCTCTACGAGCCATTAAGTAAAACATTTCAATACTTTGAGGGTCAAAAGGGGCGACTTCAACCTTTCCTGAAGGTCCAGGTCTATCTCTTCCCCCGCTCGGAGCTACATAAATGATATGCCCTCCCTGTTCGAGAAGCCCACTCATTTTCAACATCGTTGCTTTATTGTGAAGTTGCTTTTTCAATTGGTTTTCTGGGGGATTGTCGATGTATTTTTTTGAATAAATACAAAGGAGGTTTCTTCCCATACTAAACGGAATAGCCATCGGATCGGTGGTAACCCGTTCTCCTGCAACAAAAATAAGATTCTCTGCAATAGAAGGATATCCGTCTTTTAAAAGGAGGCTAATCACCTGAGGATCTGCCTCAATTTGGTGATTTGCAAACAGGATCACATTTTCTTTTTTCCGAAGTGCGACATCCATGGCATCCAGATGATCAAGCCCTCGAACAGAAGAATTTTGAAAATCAATCAGAGGAGAAATTAAATCAAGACCTAGCTGGTAGTAATCAATAGGGGTTCTAATTGCTTGATGATAAGGAGAAAATTCAAAAGGGACGACTGCTTGTTCTACCGTTAACTGAGCAAACTGGAGGAGTAGGGGATGGAGTTTGTCAGGGTGTGCGGCAATCTTGAGGATATTCAAACAAAATTCTTGCACAAATTCGTGAAAACGAGGGGGAAGCACTCGAATGATGTCTTCGAGTGCTTGTGTAAAATTAGAATTCGAGGATCTCATGGGTTTTACTTGAGTAAAATTGAAAATCATTGAGATGAAGGGTGTCAGATGTGCTAAATTTTAAGGAAGCTTTTCCCTTTTTAGCAAAGGCTTCGAGATGATTTTTCCCTTTATTCCCGAGATGTTTATCAAGTTCAGGATGAACAACGAGCATGAGAGCTAATTCTTCTTTTAAATTGATCAATTTACTCAATGCTCGTTCGATTTCTATCTCGATCGATTCATGATTTTTAATGACCCCATGACCAGTACAGTAAGGACATGGCGTATAGAGCATCTGATGGAGTGATTCTCTCGAACGTTGTCTTGTCATCTCCACAAGTCCAAATTCGCTCATTCCTAAGATGGTGCATTTGGCTGTGTCATCATACATGGCTTCTTTGAGCCGATCGAGAACCCTTCTTTGATTTTTACGCGATCTCATATCGATAAAATCGCAGATGAGGAGTCCTCCGATATTGCGTAGAGTGATTTGGCGTGCAATTTCATCTGCCGCTTCCATGTTGATTTGAACAATCGATTCCTCAAGGGTTTGTGAAGCATCGGTATTACGGCTTCTCCCTGAATTGACATCAATCGTTGTCATCGCCTCTGTTTTATCAAAATAGAGGTATCCGCCGCTTGGAAGCCAAATTTTGCGCCGCAGAGCTTTTTCAATTTCACTTTCGACACAAAAACGTTCGAACATGGGCAATTTATCGCGGTAGTACTCAAGTTTGAGCTCGTGCTCATCTTTATATTTATCATAGAATTTACGGCATTCGAGGAAGACCTGGTAATCATCTACGAGAAAGCGGTGGTATTTTTTATCAATAGCTCTAAGGAGTGATTTTTTAACGAGATCGGATTCTCGATAGAGACATACAGGGCGGGTTGCTGAATTAAAACCGTCCATGATTCCTTTCCAGATCTCTAAAAGTTCATGAGCTTCTTGAACAAGAGCTTCAGTGGAAACATTAACGCTGACAGTACGGCAAATCAGCCCCATATCTTGAGGCATTTCGAAGGCTCTAATCACTTCTTTAAGGTGGTCTCGAGCTCCTCTATCTTGAATTTTACGGGAGACTCCTCGATGAGGAGTATTCGGCAGCATGACAAGGTATCTTCCTGGAATGCTGAGATTAGAGGTAAGCCTTGCTCCTTTAGAGCCAATAGGTTCTTTGACAACTTGCACGAGGACGGGCTGATCGGGTTTGAGAATTTTATTGATGTCGTCGCTTTGTTGTTTTTTCTTTTTTTTCGATTCTTCCCACTCGAAGTCCATATCAAACATTTCTTGAAATTTTTGGGTGTTTTCTAAAATGTCTGAGATATGAATAAATCCATTTTCCCCTTCATTGATATCAATGAAGGCAGATTGGATATTATGGAGAATATTGGTTACGCTACCGCGGTAGATATTACCTGTAAGAGGGGAGTGGGAATCCCGTTCGATGATAAGATCTAAAAGGCGACCTCCTTTCAAGAGGGCGCACCGTTTTTCCTTAGAAGCGATGTTGAGTAAAATTTCTTTTTGCATATGTGTAATTTAGCTTATATGGCGTTTGATTTGCCAGTGTAAAACGATTTTAGGGTATTTAAAAAGCCTTCTGAAACGAGCTCAGCACCCTTTTTGATCGCTGAGATCAGGGCTTTTTTATTAAATTCTCCGTGACATTTAATGACGATCCCATTGACTCCTGCAAGAAGGGCTCCAGGGTATTCTGCATAATCAAGTTCAGGATAGTTGCCCCCTTTTTCTCCAAGCCGTTCTAAAATAAACGACGAAAGTCCTTCAGCTGTCTTTAAGAAAATATTGCCAGTAAATCCGTCTGTCACAAGAACGTCGACAACTCCGTTAAAGACATCTCGCCCCTCGATATTCCCACTGAAAGAAATAAGGGGATCTTCATTAAGGAGGAGATAGGCTTGTTTCAGCTCTTCTCTTCCTTTTGTTTCTTCAGTGCCAATGTTGAGAAGTCCTACTTTAGGATTTTTAATCCCTCGACTTTTTTGAAAGGCAATTCCCATTTTGGCAAACTGGTGAAGGTGGTCAGCTTTACAGGTTACATTAGCTCCCACATCGAGAACAGCGACAGGGGTTCCTTTGGTTGGAAAAAGGGTGATGAGGGCGGGTCTAGAGATCCCTTCAATAAGAGGGAGTGTAGAGACCGCTCCTACAAGAAGGGCTCCTGTATTGCCGCAAGAAATCAGGGCATCAATTTCCCCATCTTTTAAAAGATTGAGAGCAATGTTGAGAGAGGATTTCTTTTTTTTTCTCACAGCCGAAACAGGATCATCATCCATGGTGATCACTTCTTCAGCTGTAATGAATTGCACATGACAGTCCGCTTCGAGTTCAGCGGGGAGGGAGATCACATCTCCCATGAGATCAATGCCGATTCTAGGCTTTTTCTTCACTGTGCTCGCTAATAACAGAGCGTCCATCATACATTCCGCAAGAAAGGCACATATGGTGGGCAAGTCTTGGTTTATGACAGTTTTTGCACTGAAGCATGTTGATCTTTACTCGAGCACTGTGAGCATTTCTTTTGCCCGTACGAGCTCTTGATTGTCGGTTTCTTGGTACAGCCACTTATTTCTCCTGTTGATCTATTTCCCCAAACGGGTAGTAAGCTTTTTCTTTGCATAAATAGGGTTTAATTGCACTGTGCTCAGGGCATCCCTGATGACATTTGGCAAATTGAGGAATTTCGAGTAAGATTGCCTCGCGAAGGACCTCTGTGTAATCGTACACAGGGGCTTTGCAATCATCTAGGGGAATTGTATGATAAAAATCATCCAAAGTAATTTTTGAGTGTACCTCACTGTTACAAAGGGAGCAGGGTTGGGTAGCCTCAGTTTCCACTTTAAGATGAAGAACTAAGTGATCGCCAGCGAGATAGGCAGAACCCTCGATTTCAATAGGAACTTGAAAACGGAGCTCTTCTTCGTTGACATCCATGAGGGCAGCAAGTGCGCTCTCTTGAATAGCTTCTGTTTTTTCTCCTGCAAGACGATCAATGTAAATTTTTAACATAGTTTTCCTGTCGAAGAGAGTATACAGAAAAGTCATTTTCACTGCCAGAAAGGATTTTGCGAAGGTGGTCGCAATTGGTTTCAACCGCTTCTTTGCTGAGGGTTTTAAATCCCTTCATGAGGTTCTCTTCAGTAAAATGGGGGCCAAAAAATTCAGGAAAGAGTTCCTTGCCGGCAATAATATTAACAATGCAATAGTGGGGGAGTTTAATCTTAAAAATTTTTTGAGCAATAAAGAGGTCTAAAGGGGTAATGGCATAGGTGACCAGGGTAGGTACTTTAGCAAGGGCAAGTTCTAAGCAGATGGTTCCTGAGGTAGCAATCGCGCTTTCTGTCTCTTTAATGATCGATGAGCCAGAGAAGAGGAGAACTCCAGGGGCAAGCTTTTCAATCAGAGTTCGGTGTTTGTCATGGGATACAGAAATGGCAATATGTTGGGAGAGTCTTTTTGCAACTTTTAGTTGTAGAGGGAGGTTTCTCTGAATTTCTTTTGTTCGACTTCCTGGGAAGATCGTGAGGTATTTAGGTTCTCTTTCTATGAGAGGCAGTTTTGCTAAGGGGTGACCTACAAAGGTAGCTTTGAGCTTCGTAAAACACTCCACTTCAAAAGGGAAAAGAGTCATCACCTCATCAAGGGTGCTTTCCATGATTTCAATTCGATGTTTTCTCCAGGCCCAGACAGAGGGGCACACATATTGAATGATTTTACCTCGATACCCTTTTTTTCGAAGAGAGGAGGCAAGTTTTAAATTGAATTCAGCGTAGTCAATAAGGATAACAGTATCTATTTGCCCTTTCAGGATCTGTTTTCTGATTTTATAGAAAAGGAAGCAAAGGCGGGGGAGGTGTTTAAGGATGTCGATAAAGCCCATGACTAAAAAAGATTCTGTAGGGATAGTGCACTTAAGCCCTTGAGCTCTCATTTTTGGTCCGCCAACCCCTAGAAGCTCATGCCCTTGGAGTTTTTTCATGATGGACTCACCGAGTTTGTCGCCGCTCAACTCTCCTGCAAATAGGAAAAATTTAGACATGGAGTTGACTCCTCATCCAGGCGGCTCCTTCAGAGAAAATTTCTGGAGAGGTTCCGTGGCCTGCCCTTCCAATAGAGGGGCCAATGATCAGTTCAATGGGGCTTGACCGGATTCCCGATAAATAGGCTGATTCGGCCAGTTGAGCGATTAGGTTGCAACATTGATCAGTTCCCACGAGGGTGTCTCGATTGCCGATGTAAAATCGGATGCGCCTATTGGAGATCGCTTGGATCACTTCAGGGGTAAGATGGGAGGTCATTGGGGCAAATCCCAAAATAGCTTGAATTTCAGGAACTTCTTTTGCAAGATGGCATGCCACAGCGGCTCCTCTTGATAAGCCAGCAACTCCGAGGGTTGAAAAGGGGAAGGAAGAGAGTTCGAGGGCCACGTTCTTTGCAAATTCGGAAAGAAGGGAGGAGGTCCAAGTAGAAAGGTCTCTTTGCCCATTTTCATGACCGGGGAGGGTGAAGGAAATGACGCGCATCTTAAAATTTAACTGTGCGATTGCCGGTTGATTAAAGGGGTCTTGTTCTAAAGATTCTTCTTCAGAAAGAGAAAAATAAATCATGGTGGGAAGTTTACCTTCTTCAAGGGGAGGCCCAATCCACTTCACCTGCGATATCTCCTTGGTCTGTAGGAAGGGAGTGCATCGTGAGAAGGGCCCCTAGCAAGAGCTTCTTCCCATTCTTTAAGGGGTTCTTGCAGAAGGGGATCTAATCCAGCCCTCAGTCTAAAAAAGTCGAGAGCTAGAGAAAATTCGGGAACACGAGGAAGTCGGACTCGTTGTTTTTTTGTCTTGCCAAAAGGGATAATTCTGTATTGAGATGTGAGAAGCGTTCCCATGCCCACTCGGAGGCGCCGTGGGAGTTGTAAAAAAGGCCAAAAAATACACTGCACGATGCGGTCTGCTTCCTGAAAAATCTCTCCAAGATGAGGGGGAGAGTCGGCATTAAAAATTTGAGATAAATGTTTATCAAAAAGAGGGAAGACAAGACAGGAAAGGAGGACGGTGCGGTCTGGTTTCTCTGAAGGGTTTTCTAAAATGGCCTGGTCTGCCTGATTTAAATAGTCGTAGATTTCGCTCCCATCTGGGTGTTCAAGAAAATGGGAGAGGTCGGGAAGCATCATTTGAATAAGCCCGCGGTCTGTCATGAGTCTAAAAAATTTCTCTGCATGGCCCGATTCAAGCATTCGAAGGAGTTCTTCTAAAACCCTAGCAGGGGAGCTCTTAGTGATGTCTGAACGACATTCTAAGAGAGCTTGACCTGTTTCTGCTTCCGCATCTAGCCCAAAGCGAGCTTGAAATTTGATGAGTCGAATCATCCGGACAGGATCTTGCTTAAAACGCATATAGGGTTGCCCAATCGCGCGAAGGCATTTCTTTTTGGCATCTTCAACGCCCCCTACATAGTCAATAATTTCTTGAGTTCTGCTGTCGTAAAGAAGTCCATTAATCGTAAAGTCGCGTCGAATGACATCTTCTTCAGCAGAACCCCATTCATTGTCATGAACGATAAGTTCTTCTGATTCAATGTCTCCAGATCGGAAAGTAGATACTTCAATAATTTTACGGCCAAAACGGACGTGGGCTAGTCTAAATCGACGCCCAATTAATAAACATCTAGGGAAAACTTGTTTGATCTCTTCCGGACTTGCTGAGGTTGTAATATCGAAATCTTTAGGTTTATGCCCGAGAAGTAGATCACGGATACTACCGCCAACTAAATAAGCTTCAAAATCTTTACCATGGAGTTTATCGAGGATATAGAGCGCATCCTTATCGATATCGCCGATCTCGATCCCATGTTCGCTCTTAGGGTATCTTTTCATCTTTGTAAAATATACAGGATGCTTGTTTTCTGCTCCACATAAATAGCATATAGAGGATATACTTGAGGCGCGCGTATGAAATGTTCAAAGTCAATCAGTGCTGCTCTACTTATTTCGGGGACTGCGATCGGAGCAGGGATGCTAGCGCTTCCCGTAGTCACAGGGGTTGCTGGGTTTTTGCCCGCTTCTCTTGTTTTTTTGATCTGCTATCTATTTAGCGTGGCGACAGGACTTCTTCTATTTGAAGTGTGTCTTTACATGCCGAATGATTCAAATTTAGTGAGTATGGCGGGTCATTTGATGGGCCCTTTAGGGAGAGCGGGGGCTTGGGTTCTTTATTTATTTTTATTCTATTGCTTGAATGTGGCGTATGTCACAGGAGGGGGGAATTTTGTAGCCCGTCTGCTGACTTGCCCGATTCCCATAGGTATTCTTTTATTTACTCTTTGTTTTGGTACCTTTGTTTTTATGGGGACCCGGGTTGTTGCTAGGGTAAATTGGATTTTGATGGTGGGATTAGGTCTTTCATTTTTTGCGTTTATTGCTGTAGGGATAGGCGCCGTTCAGATTGATCTTTTGAAAACAGTGAATTGGGCACCTGCTCTATTTGCCATTCCTGTCATTTTTACTTCATTTAGTTACCAAGGAATTATCCCGAGTCTGAGTGAGTATCTCGATCGGGATCCTAAAAAAATGAGGTTTGCTATTTTAGTGGGGACAGCGATTCCCTTTGTGGCTTATCTTTTATGGGAAGGACTTATTTTAGGGCTCGTGCCTGTAGATCTTCTTGTGCAGGCAAAGGCAGCGGGACAGACAGATGCAGCTTCCTTAAACTACCTCTTTCCTCATTCTCCTATTTATTTGATCAGTCAAGTGTTTGGAATTTTTGCTTTGACCACTTCTTTTTTAGGGGTGACGCTGGGCCTTCTCGATTTTTTGGCAGATGGTCTTCGTGTCAAAAAAGTAGGGATGTCTCGTCTTTTCTTATGTGCTGTGATCTACCTCCCTCCTATAGCGGTTGCATCTCTTAACCCGACGATCTTTTTTAGGGCTCTTGGGTTTGCAGGGGGGATTGGATGTGCGCTACTTCTCGGATTTTATCCCGCATTAATGGCTTATTATGGGAGGTACCGAAAAGGGTATGCCCAAAAACATATCCAGTTGCCGGGAGGAAAGGGAGTTCTTTATTTCTTAATGATTTGTGTTGCTGTTGAGCTTGTAATCGAAGTGATTGCAGAGGCGTTTTGAATCAGAAATTGCTCTTTCCAATAATAGTGATCGAGGAGAAGTGAGGGATCCCTTCCTGTGATCAAATAGGCGAGGTAGAGCGCTTCAATCGAGGCTAGCCCGTGCACTTCTTCCTGACGCCGAGGATAGGCGGTAGTAAAAATCTGAGGGAGACTTCGATAAGTAACCCCTGTAGGTAAATTTTCGATCATTTTAGCAGCATAACGCCATGTTCCATCTACAAGAAATAAACCTTTTGCTTCGGTAAGAGGGGGAGCATTGGGAGTAAGGATCACATACTGATCTAGATTCGGAAGATTTTTTGCTGGGTAAGTGATAAATTGAAGGGTGTTTTCAAGCCCTCGAAGGCTGCATTTTTTTATATTTTCTTTACGGTGACGCAAGATAATCGTTGGGAGAAATTGGCTCATATTATATATATTAACAACTATGCGGATAATCTGGCTAGTCTTCCTCTCGATGACAGCTCCTATGATAGGGCTGCCGATCACTGAAAATTTCCATCTTGCTAAGGAAATGGCAGAAGTATACCAAAAACCTCTGATTTTGGCATTTGTTGGATCTGATTGGGCTCCCCCGTTTGATGTGTCTGATTTCGAGCATGGCATTGGAAACCAATGCTTGCTTGTGAAAATTGATTTTCCAGAAATCAATAGGCAGGCCCCTAAGCAAATTGAAGAAAATCATGCTTTAAAAGAAAAATTTAAAGTCACTGCGTTTCCAACAATGATTTTACTTACCTCTTCATGTGAGGAGATTGCTCGTTTTGGGGAAGTGGGTTCATTCCAAATTCTTGAAGCGATTCAATCCTATCAAAATATTTTAGCTCAAATCGTTTCCCATAAAGAACCTACGAGGGCTCTTTATATGAAAGCAAAGCAACTTGGATCGCCTAAACTTGTTGCTTTATTGATGCAAAAGGGGGTTGAGGAGCAGGATCCCTATTTCTCTATGGAACAATATGCTCAGATGGTAGGGGAAGGAAAAGGGCTTACTCAAGATGCAGAAAGGCTTAAATTTAAGGTGCTTTCTTCCGATCCGGAGAATTTAATGGGAGTGCACCTTCGCTGTGCTATGCTTGAGTTTCAGGCGCACGAATCCCTTGAAAAACCCCTAGAGGCGGTAGCTCCCCTTGTGCACTATATTCAAGGCATAGGGCAGAACGATCCCGATCTTTGGCAGATTCAACTTTTCATTTCTGAATATTTGATGAAGCACAATCTCAGGGAAGAGGCAATGAAATATGCTGAGTCATCGATCAAGGGAGCTCCTCGAGAAATTAGAGATGAAGTCACCCAAGTTATTGATTCCAATGGGAAACTCGAAGGACCTCTTTAGGTATTTCATAGAGAAATCGAGAAGGGGAAGAGGGGGCGCTCTTTCCCCATTTTGTTCGCGTTTGCGACATACTTAAAATAAGCTCATCCTTCGCTCTTGTGATCCCTACATAAAAAAGACGTCTTTCCTCTTCAAGTCCGAAGCATTTGCTATGAGGGATAATATCGTCCTCAAGCCCTACTAAAAAGCATACAGGAAATTCTAGTCCTTTTGCAGAGTGAAAGGTCATTAAATTGAGCGTTTTATTGGAGCGCTCTTTTTTCTTTGGGTGATTTTGATTGAGTGTACTTTCTGAAAGAAATTCTCCGAGATCAGTAACTTCTTTCAGCCAGTCGATCGTGGATTGAATGTTTTGCCATTTTGCTTCCTGGACAGAGGGGGTTTTGAATTCTTGTTCAATGGCTTGTTTATACCCAATGACATCAATCAGTTCTTTCATTGCTTCGTCAAGGGGTTTTCTTTTAAAGGAGGTTCTCATCATGTCCATTAAATGGACAAACGTTTCGATAGATTGTTTGGCTCTTGTATGAAGAGAGGAAGGGGGATTGCGTAAGACTTGAATAAGAGGACATTTTTGAGCTCTATTGATTTTTGTTAACTCATCTAGAGTATCGTTTGAAATGCCTCTACTTGGATAGTTGATAATCCTCAGTAGAGCCTCTTGATCTTTATCGTTGTGAAGAAAGCGAAGGTAACAAATGAGATCTTTGACCTCGGTCCTCGAGTAGAGTTCAAGTCCTCCAAACACTTGGTAGGGGATCTTGCGTCGAATCAGTTCACTTTCAAAGGGTCGGGAGAGGGCATTTGATCTGTAAAGAATGGCCATTTCTCCCAGTTGATAGCGATGTTGCAATCGGACCACTCGATTGATGACTGCTTCAACCTCATCTTTTTCTGTGGGGGCATGAAAAACTTCGATCGGATTGCCTCTCGGACGGGTGCTGATTAAAGTTTTTTTATGTCTGTCTGTGTTATTGGCAATCACTTCATTGGCTGCATGGATAATTAGAGGGTGTGACCTATAATTTTCTTCGAGTTTAATGATGTGATCCGCATCAAAACGGAGAATATGGCGCACCTCAGCTCCTCTCCATCCGTAAATCGCTTGGTCATCATCCCCTACAACGCAGAGATTCCCTTCAAGGGCAGAGATCGCTTGAGCAAGTTCAAATTGAGCTTGGTTGGTATCTTGGTACTCATCGATCATCACATATTTGTATTGATACCGCTTTAAGACCTCAGGGTGGTCTTTAAAGAGTTTCACGGTCAATGAAATCATTCGGTCAAAATCAAGGGCGTTGTAAGCTCGGAGCGCTTCATCTACACGTACAGCAACCTCATCGTCGGTGAGTTCTTTATCTTCACTGAAGCTGGCAGTTTTGCGAACCCGTTCCATGTCCCGTTCGTCGTAAATCGAAAATTCACGGGTATATCCAAGGTGATGAATTTCTTTTCTTAAAATGGAATGGCAAAAGCTGTGAAATGTGGCAAGGTGAACCTCTCCCTTTTTTGGATGTTTTAAGCGGGAGCGCATCTCTTCGGCAGCTTTATTAGTGAAAGTGAGACCGAGAATCTCTCGCGGGTCAACTCCTTTGTCAAGAAGCTCGCAAATTCTTGCAATAATAACGGTCGTTTTACCGCTACCCGCTCCTGCTAGGATGAGTACTTTCCCTTGGGTCGTCTTGACAGCTTTTTTTTGACTTAAGCTCAGCATATTGGAGGTCTTGTAAAATTTCTACTATGCTTACATCCTTAGAGGTGGGGCGAGGACGCACATTGATTTCAATGCCTTTGGGAGGGGAGAGACGAAAGGCTTCCCGAACGAGTCGTTTAAACCGATTTCTCTCATGGGATTTCCCAAATTTTTTTGAAACAGTCAGACCAAGACGCGAACATAGTGAGCGTCTATAATCTATGATGAGACGCTCTGTGGTTATAGTGCCTTCAAAGCGTCTAAATTCCCGGCTTTTTAATAAACGGGAGCTTTTAGGAAACAGCAAGGACTTTACGCCCCTTCTGACGGCGGCGGCGAAGAACCCCACGTCCTCCTACGGTTTTAGAACGGGTGAGAAATCCATGAGTTGTTTTTCTCCTCTTTTTGCTGCCCTGGTATGTTCGCTTCATCTTAAGTTCTCCATTTTTAATAGTAAGCAGAATACAGAGTTAATCTTTCATTGTCAAGAAAACCCTCATTGGTGTATCATGCTTGCAAAAAGGATTTGACATGCGCACGAAAGCATCTGTGAAGGCTGATCCTGCCAAGGGCGACGTGATTGTTCGTCGTCGAGGAAGAGTCTATGTTATCAATAAAAAAGACCCAAACCGCAAACAGCGGCAAAAAGGTCCAGCGAGGAAGAAGTAGGAATTTATGGCACGCAAAGCGTTGATTGAAAAAGAAAAGCGAAGAGAGAAACAAGTCGCTCTAAGATGGGATCAGAGACAAGAACTTAAAAAAATTATTATTAACCCAAACGTAGATGAAGCGACAAAACTCACTGCGGTTAATAAATTGAATAGTTTGTCACGTAATTCATCTGCAGTACGTCTCCGTAACCGATGCCAGTTTACTGGAAGAAGTCGCGGTTATCTTCGTAAATTTCAAATGTCCCGCCTTTGTTTCCGTGAAATGGCTAACAGCGGTTGTATTCCAGGGATCGTTAAAGCTTCTTGGTAATCTCAACGGGCCCTCAAAAAAGAGGGCCCTGTTTTATTTACAAAACCTTTTCTGTAACCGTAACCGATGTGTATTTGCGAGTTACTCTTAAAAGAAAATTTAACATCGGTTACGCACACGCATCCTCTTACCCATATGTTATTAACTCACCTTACGCGCGCAAATCTCCCTTCTTTATGAAATGCTTAAAAATATAAAAAAAATTAAGTAGGGGGTTAAATGAGAGTCTCGGTGAGCTCGGTGGTTATTTTTCGAAACGCTGGGAAAGGGAATACGATCATTGCAGAAAGATGGCTAGCGTAGGTTTCTCATCCATATATGTGATAAAAATTACCACCGAGAACACCGAGCTCACCGAGAGGGAACCCTGGAAACTATCGTGATCCATACTCATGTTGCTTGCAGCAAGTAATTAGCCCCCTTTTCAAACCTTGCTTCGCGTAAGGTGAGTTAATAACATATGGGTAAGAGGATGCGCACACGGGAGCGGTTACGGTTACGGAATGGGACAGAGAGTTTCTGCTCGTTTCAGCTCAGATCTGGCCTACCAGGCATCTATAAATAAAAGATTTGTCGTAATGGGAAAGCTTTGTTTCAAGAGGGAGATCTCTTTTGAAAGGGAGTTGTTCTGGCAGTGTGTGATTAGAAAGAAATTGTCTTAAGCAGAAACGGGCCCCTTTTTTTCCCGTTCGATATATGAGTGAAGCGAGTTCATTGAACTGCTCTTGGTTCATATATGAAGCGATATTAGAAAGAGAAAAGGCATCAAAAGAGGCTTCTTTTTGAGCTGAAAGATAGGGGATAAGGGGCTCATTAATCATTTCTATACGATCTAGATTGGGTTTGATTTTGGAGAATCCCTCTTGAGTTAGATAAGGGGGATAAGCATCTTTTGCCACACTTCCTTTCAGAAAAAAAGCTAAAAGGGAACTTTTTCGTGCCAGTGTGTGGGATAATAGATTGAGCATCCGATCGTAGATATAAATTCCTGGATTAATTTTTGGATCCACATGTGCGTATAGAGTAGGATCTCCTATAATTTTTCGTGTAAAGAGGGGATGGAGAAAAATCGAGAGGAGTCGCCGTAGAGGGATGGGATCCCAAACGGTATTTAAAAAAATATTTTGCGCATGAAGATCGTGAAAAGAGAAAAGGGCATTAATTTGTTTTTTTAAAAGAAATTGAAGGAGTGAAGCTCCAAAAAAGCAGGTTTTTTCAATGCTTCCTTGGAAAATAATCCCTTTATCAATCCACCGCTTGTGCCGCAGCCAGAATTGATGGCTCTCTGAAGGCATATGAAGCTTTGGTAAGACAGAGCGTCTATTGGGGTGGGGGGAGCCTCCTAAAAAGGAGAGGTATTCATCAAAATCTAAAGAGCGCATAGCGGCAACTTTTAATGCGAGTAAATGATTCTGTGTGGGATTTGCGTCGATAGCGATCACTTTTTTAGGAGAGCTCATCAGGGCGTGTAGAGGTCTATCTCCACTTCCTGTAATGCAGAGAACAGTATCAGTAGAGGTGAGTTTAAGAGCTTGTTGTTCTGTAAAAGGATCTTCGTACCCAAAACTATAGGAGAGGCGGGAAAAAAAATTTGCCATATGACCTCAATTTGCAGTATTTTAGTTAAAAAAACAATAGCCTAATAAGGAAGGTCAACGTGAGTGAAAAAGAATGCATATTGCCAGATACGGTCTTTGTGAGGGATGTGGAGGGAGAAGTTTTTCAATCCATTGTTGTCAAATGTCTCTCTGAAATTCAAGATATTGCTCTTTCCGGAGGGAATTTAATTGATCACCTTTTAGGTAGAGAAGGAGTGATTAAAGGGGTGATGATTGAGCAGGATGAGAAAAATCAATCGGTCGGGATCAAGATTGAAATCCATATTGCGTATGGAGTCTCGATTCCAGATAAGGCTGCTGAAATTCAATCTAAGGTGACTGAAACGATCACCAATTTAACGGGTCTCCATGTGAGCTCAGTGCATGTGATTTTTAAAGGATTGATTGCCATGCCAAAGGAAATCATCGAACAACAAGAGGAAGAAGAGGATCTTTTCCCGACCCTGAATTGACATTCTAGGGTGTCTGTGATACGACTACTCGAAAGAGGAGGCTTAAGATTATGGATCATCGTATTACTCCGGGTAGTTCTGGGGTTCCCCTAATCCCTGAAGGGACTCATGTGAGAGTTGCCCTTGCTACAGCGGTATTAGAAATTCATATGTTAACAAAAGAGGGGCTTCACAAGGAAATTTCTCGAGAGATTCGGTTTTTCCGAGGAACCCCAGGTCAGCTAGAGCAGAAAGCGGCCACTTTTGGCCAAAAATATGTGGCGGGCATTGATGAGATTTTAGATTCTTTTACCCAAGTGGTTGGAAAGGGGCATCCTGATCTCACGCAAAAAATAGATGAAGCCCACCGGCAATTTGATGAGACTTTTGATGCAGAGCTCGATAAAATGGCCGATCAGATTCATAAGGCGCCGACTGTTGAGAAAGCGCAAACAGCCGCTCTTGTTTATCTTGAAGGACCTTTTAAGGTAGAAATTGAAACTGCGTTTCAATCGCTTGCGAAGACGATGGAAGACTCCGTTAACCAACTGGCTTCAGGTGTTTAAGAAGAGTCTCCCGGTCCTTGTCAGTAAGACACTGCACTTCTGATAGGTCTTTGAGAGAGGCTTCTTTGAGTTTGGCAACGCTTCCAAAATGGGAAAGAAGCGCCCGTTTCTTTTTTGGCCCAATGCCTGGAATGTCGTCGAGTTCTGAGCGAAATGTCTTTTTAGAGCGCCTTGCCCTATGAAAACCAATAGCTACTCTATGTGCTTCATCTCTAATCCTTTGGAGTAAAAGGAGAAGGGATGAATGGGTAGGGAGATGGATCGGAAGGGGGGTATGAGGTAAGAAAATCTGTTCTCTCGTTAACCCTTTGGTATGTTTTGCGTCTTCTTTAGCCACCGATATTAAATCTACTGTCGCAATGGAGAGGTCTTTAAATACCTTTTCAGCCACCCCAAGTTGTCCTTTACCTCCATCTAAAATGCAAAGATCTGGAAGAGATCCCTTCTCTTTTGCTTTTTGATAATGTCTACTTAGAACCTCTTCAAGTGCGGCGTAGTCATCTCCTTTTCCCCTGATCTTGAAAAGACGGGTGAATTTTTTATCATACACCCCTTCGACATAAGAAATAAGAGAAGCTACAGGCTCTGTTCCGGAGATGTTTGAAGTATCAAAACACTCAATTTTTGTAGGGCAACGGGACAGTTTAAGCGATTCCTGCATATCGAGGAGGATATCCTCTCGATTTTCATGGTTGATCAGATTTTGCTTAGCCATGAGGAGTAACTTGGCTCCCTTCCCTTTTAGGGGAACATGGATGGAGATAGAGAGAAGTTCCTCCAACTCTTTTGCGTTGGGAAGTTTAAGGGGAAGGAGGATCTTGGGGGCAAGGTGGGGTTGTTGCAGAAGAAAACTTTCCCATAACTCGGCGTCCTCTTGAGGGGACTCTTTGATGAAAAAAATATCCAATCCAATCAGTTTTCCCTTCCGAAAGGGGAGTTGGATAATACGGACCGATGCCTTTGTTCGTAAAAAATGGAAAACATCTTGATCTCCTTCCATTGAGGAAACAAGAGCGGTGTGTCCTTCGATGACATGCTCAATTGTTTTGATCAAAGAAAACAGAGCTCCTGCTTTTTCAAATTCAAGAAGGGAAGAGGCCTTCTTCATTTCCTCTTTCAAGGTTTTTAAGACAGAGGGATCTTGCCCCTTTAAAAAAAGAATCGCTCTCTCGACCTCATGTTGATACGCTTCCTCAGTACATTTGTGAACGCAAGGGGCGAGACATCTTTTAATATCGTAGAGAAGACAAGGCCGTTTTCTATGAGCAAATTCAAAATCCGAACATTGTCTTAAAGGGAAAAGGCGTTGCATGAGCTCAAGAGTTTGGCGTGCATCATGAGCGCTTGTATAAGGACCAAAGCGGGTCCCTGCCCCTTCTTCTGACCTCACTAATTTGACCATGGGAACAGGGTCTTCAGTTGTCACAAGAAGGCTGACAAAGGTCTTATCATCTTTAAGCAGTACGTTATATTTCGGTTGGTGCTTTTTGATGAGAGTATTTTCAAGGAGAAGCGCTTCTTTTTCTGATAGGGTGACGATCGTCTCAATCGAATGAACTGCCTTGACAAGATAGGGGACCATTTCCCTTCCATCTCTCCCGGGAATGAAATATTGATTGACCCTCTTATAGAGATTGTTTGCTTTGCCTACATAAATAACTTGCCCGGTAGCTCCTTTCATGAGGTAAACACCAGCTTCTTTGGGAAGTGTCTCTAAATCAGTCATCAGCATATTGAGGATAGTAACATATTAATTAAGATTTACAAAATAAAAAAATTATTTTATAGGTAGGTTTTTTATGAATATCGACTAAAAACGGTTAAACATGATATTATCTTTGGTATGATAGGTGAAACTCTAACGCTAGGCTGGAAAGCTGTCCCTCTTATTTTTGAGTTGTTTCCCGAGGATAAGGAACCTTGTGATCTCAATGAATATTTTAAATCCTTGTCAGGAGTGAGTGTTAGTGATTTCATTTCAGCATTTAATAAACTCCCATTTCTCATTCGTAATGAATATTATAAGAAGACCCCCTTTGAGTCGCGAGCCGAAATTACTGCAAAGGAATTTGCAGCGTTGATAGATTGGTCAAAACCGATTTCTGGTGCTAATTATGAATGGGATGAGACAACTTTTACTTATGCAGAGCTCGAGAATCGTTGTCAGAATTTACGAGCATTTCGGCCTAAGGTGATTCGTAATCCATCTCCTAGCGCGAAGAGAGGGGTTTGTAAAATTCAAACCTTATGGGAGCTATTTCGTGCGTCTCACAAGAGTTTACGGGACTTTGTTATTGAATTTAATGAATATTCACTAAAACAAAGAATGGGAGTCTTGGATACTACAGGGAGTTTGCCTGTAGAGGTAGATGCAACAGTCCTTTCTTCAGTAATTTTCAATCAGAGGTTTGTGACGATTAACGCAGAGGGTCAACTTGACTTAACTCCGGTAGCTCCATTAGAGAAAACGGCAAGAATGGTGAAAATAGAGTATGGTGCCTCTTTTACTTCCCCTCGTTATGGCCATACTAGTCGTTCTTCTCCAAGTTTATCCCCTAAGGATAAGGTATAAACTCGCAACTCAGGTTATAAAGAAAAAGAAGGGCCTCTTTTGGGCTCATCTCATCGAGTTTTAATTGATTGAGTTTTTCAATGCGAGGATCTTCTCGAAAAAAGGAAGGGGCTTGCGGTTTGGGAGCAATCCCTTTATCTTGTTCTAATTCTACAAGTCTTTCTTTCGCTCTTTCTATGACATGGAGGGGAAGTCCTGCCAATTTTGCTACATGAATTCCATAACTTTTGTCTGCGCTACCCCGTTTGATTTTATGGAGAAATGCGATGCCAGAGGGGGATTCTTCGATGACAACTGTATAATTCTCTACTTGAGGGAGTGTCTCTTTTAAAGAGGTGAGCTCAAAGTAGTGGGTAGCAAAAAGGGTTTTTACCCCTTGGAGTGCTTCAGCTACTGCCCAGGCAATCGCAATTCCATCATAAGTGCTTGTTCCTCTTCCAATTTCATCTAAGATCACAAGAGAGTGTTTTGTGGCATTGCGTAAAATGTTGGCCGTCTCAATCATTTCTACCATGAAGGTAGACTGTCCTTTGCTTAAGTTGTCTGAGGCACCCACTCTGCTAAAAACTTGATCAACAAGGCCAATCTGGGCCGAAGTAGCAGGAATAAAAGATCCCATCTGAGCCATGATGGTCAAAATTGCCACTTGTTTAATATAGGTCGATTTTCCTGCCATATTTGGACCTGTCAGGATGATGAGCTTTTGAGTCTCATCTAAAACGAGATCATTGGGAACAAATTCGGGAGTGTCAAGAAGGGGATGTCTTCCTCCAATAATGGATAAGGAGGTTGAGGTGTCAAGTTCAGGGCAGATATAGTTATAGAGATGAGCCACTTGAGCAAGGGCTAGATGAGCGTCCAGATGGGCTACCTGCTTGGAGATAGATTGAATGAGAGGGAGGTGCTCATTGAGTGTTTTAAGAAGAGATAAGAAAAGTTCTTTTTCAAGAAGCACCATTTGTTCATCAGCAGAGAGGATTTTATCTTCAAAAGATTTGAGCTCTGGAGAAATAAACCGTTCAGAATTGATCAGGGTTTGTCTTTTTTCAAAGGTCGCAGGCATTTTACCTGCTTGACCACGACTGACCTCGATAAAATAACCATAGGCTTTGTTATACGTCACTTTCAGGGTTTTGATATCGAGTTCTTTTTTGAGAGTTTCTTGATAATTGAGAAGGTAGGTTTCGCTATCTGTTTTGAGCTCTCTTAAAAGATCGAGTTCTGAAGAAAATCCCCGTCTAATGACTCCCCCATCACTTAATTTAGAGGGGACTTCATCTGCGAGGGTGTTTGCGAGGCATTCGTAGAGGAAGGTGGTGTCTCCAAGAGGAAGATGGAGAACGGGAGTTAAAATTTTTTGAATCAAAGGAATCTCTGCAAGGGAGATTTTAAGGGCAATCAGATCCCTTGGGGTTGCAGTTTCTTGGGTAATACGAGTCGCGAGTCGATCTAAATCTCGGATTTTTCTGAGGTGTCCAGAAAGATTCAGAGGACGCAGAAGAACTTTGATGGTCTCTTGTCTTTGTTTGATCGCTTCAAGGGAGCGGAGTGGGTGGGTGAGAAACCGTTTTAAAAGGCGATTTCCCATGGGAGTGGCTGTTTTATTGAGATGGATGAAGAGGCGGTCGAGTTCAAGGTGGTGATAGGTTGTTCTATCAACAGAGAGCGTTTCGTTTAAGGGGATTTTTTCGAGTGTTTTGATGTGTGCGAGGGAGAGGTGTCTTTCATCGCTGAGGTAAGAGAGAAGGGCTCCTGTTGCAGAAACGGCTCCCACAAGATCTCTAAGACCTAGGCTATCGACAGAGTGCACTTTGAAATGGTGGGTCAGTTTTTCAAGGGCCATCTCATAATCAAAAAGGTAACGGGGCCCAATATTTAGTCTAAAAGGGTACTTTTCCTTTAAGTTCGCAAAGAGTTCTGTGGAACGAAATTTATCGCTGACGAGGATTTCTTTAGGAGCCCTTCGGTAAAGCTCATCGAAAAGGGCCTCTTCAGTTTCCATTTCGGCGACAAAGAGACTTCCTGTAGAAAGATCGATTAAGGCTAGGCCATAAAGAGAGGAGGACTGAAAAAGGGAAGCGAAAAAATTGTGAGCGGCTTCGTCTGTATTTTGAGTTGTCCCTGAGCTGATCATTTGGACAATTTCTCGTTTGACAATTCCCTGAGCCTCTTTGGGATCCTCGACCTGCTCTGCAAGGGCGATGAGTTTACCTGCTTTCACAAGTTTATCTAGATAGGTTTCAAGGCTTTGAGCGGGGATGCCCGCCATGGGGATCCCTTGCCTTTGGGTCAGTGTCACTTGGACGGTATTTGCAAGTTCCGTCGCATCTTCATAGAAGGCTTCATAAAAATCGCCAAGCCGAAAGAGGAGGAGAGCTTCTTTAGATTGTTCTTTTAGAGATTTCCACTGCACCATCATAGGTGTAGTTTTTGCTTCAGTAATTCCCATAGTGGTGTTTGCTCGAGAGGGTTATGTTCTTCTTTTTTGATAAAGGCGAGGATTTCCTTTGTTTCTTCAATGCCTCGGGAAACTTGGGAGAGAACTCCTTCGTGCCACCTCTTGGCTTCTTCTACCGTTTCCCGAATTTCTTCAAGATGGCGAAGGATATCTTCAGGAGAGGTGGTCAGTTGGGAGACAAAGGGATCTCCTTCTTTTTCTCTTTTGTAGGCTTCAGTCAGTTGTCTTAATTTAAACACTTCAATGAGAACAGGAATAAAAGTTTGTTTAAATTCTTCTTGCAGTCGACTGACAAATTTTGTGGCGACGATTTTTTTAGGGGATGGTGTGTCGGTAGATACCCCGATAGGCCCTTTAAGAGGGGAAGTGGAGAGCTTAGAGTAAACCTTCCTTTGAAGGGGAGCTAGTGGATCCATGTGAAACAAGGGTACTTTAAAATTCCGTTTTCATCCATACTTTTGTCTATGGCTATTACTAAAGAAAGTCTGGAAAAAGTCAAGGAAAGAGTTGATCTTGCAGAGGTGATTTCTACCTATGTTCCTTTAAAATCTGCGGGAGCGACATACAAAGGATTGTGTCCATTTCATGAGGAAAAATCCCCCTCATTTGTGATTAAAAAAGGGGATAGTCACTACCATTGTTTTGGGTGTGGAGCTCATGGTGATGCGATTGGATTTTTGATGAATCACCTGTCTCTCAGTTTTCATGAAGCTGTGGAAATGTTGGCAGATCGATTTGGGGTGACTCTAGAAGAGACAGAACAAAATGAAAAGGGGCCTGATAAAAAGAAAATGAGGGAGGCTCTTGTCCTTGCAGGGGAGCTTTTTCATTTTACTTTACTTCATACGGATGAGGGGCATCATGCGTTAAAATATTTGTATGACAGAGGGATTGATCTCGAATTTATTCAGTTGTTTTCGATTGGACTCGCTCCCAAAGAGGGGAGAATTTTAAATGGGGTGATGAAAGAAAAAGGATTTGCTCCGCCCCTTCTTGTAGAAGCAGGGCTTGTAAAAAAGCAGGGGTATCCTTTTTTTTCAGATCGAATTACTTTTCCGATTCTTGATGCGACAGGTCACCTTGTCGGTTTTTCTGCGAGGAAATATAAAGAGTCTACAGAAGGGCCTAAGTATATCAACACTCCAGACACTCCCCTTTTCAAGAAATCTCATATTTTGTACGGGCTGAATTTTTCAAGGCAACGGATTGCCAAAGAGAAAAAGGTTCTTATTGTTGAGGGGCAAATTGATGCATTGCGTCTTATCCAAAGTGGGTTGAATTTTACGGTAGCTGGGCAAGGGACTGCCTTTACAGAAGAGGGAGCCAAGCAGCTTATGCAACTGGGGGTCTCTCACGTGTATCTTGCTCTTGATGGAGACAATGCAGGGCAGCAGGCGACGATTAAAATTGGCCATTTTTTTCAGAAAGAGGGGGTAGAAGTCACGGTTATCGAGATGCCAGTTGATGCTGATCCTGATTCTCTTCTCAAAGATGAGGGGCCAGAGGCATTTTTAAAGCGGCTCGATTCTTCAAAAGATTATCTAGCCTTTCTTGTCGATTTTTATGCACAAACGATAGATATTGCGAGCCCCTCAGGGAAAAGCCAGATTGCTGAGAAAGTGACTTTGCAGATTCAGCAGTGGGACCACCCTTTAATGGTGCATGAGAGTTTGAGAAAGTTGGCTCATCTTTTAACGGTTCCTGAAAAAGTTTTAGGTTTTCAGGTGAAGGAAGAGAATACTTTAGTGAAAAAGAAGGGATCCATTACTCAGATGGAGATTAACCCCGATCGGATTCTTGAAATCGATGTGTTTAGGTGGCTTTATCTCTGTCCTGAGTTGACAGAATTCATTAAAAGAAATTTACAACCGAAACATTTTCGTATCGCGGTATGCCGTAGGATTTATGAACAGTTTCTTGTTGCTGAAGTAGAATTTGCAACATTTGCCCTGTCTTTGAAGGATT
>JAGOSM010000051.1 GCA_018062315.1 Simkaniaceae bacterium
GGGTTATGGTCCTGTATTGGCGGAACCTAGGGTTTGGCTCCAGAGAGTCTCGTAAGGAGGCACGCATCCTTAATTGGGTACTACCAGGGTTTATTATGACATCTTCTTGCGTTCTGGATCCCCATGGATCAAGTGCTATCTCGATTATTGGTTTTAGTTTGTGGAAGCTCTCTATGGATTTGAGAAGTTTGTTTTGAGAAGAAGGGATCTTCCTTTCGCAACTTTTTTTGGGAAGGGAGAGAGGAGGGGGGGTATATGCTACACTAGGGCGTCCTGGACAAGATAGGTCTAGCTCTTGAATCGTTGCTCTAAGCGCAGTGAGTTGAGACGAGTGTAACTGGAATTGAGGAAGTAGCGTTATATATAATCGTGCTGCTTTCACAAGGGTTGTTGTCATTTCTTGAGTACGCTTGGGGTCGATAAGTGAGAAGTTATAAAGGTTCAGGTCTAGATACACTTGCGTTGCTTTTAAAAAGCGTTTTTTGTTTTCTTGAGAGAGCTCAGGGGCGCTAATTAAAGGGGTATAAATGTGCGGTTCTGCATTGAAGACAGTTACTGGAACTAACTGTTCTGTGAGTTGCTGCAGCCGTTCCTGCAGTGAGAGGTATCTTTCTATAAATTGGGCTGCCTGAGTCATTTGGTGAAAAAAGGTTTGTTTTGTTTTTTCTGCGGCTCTAGAGAGAGTAAGGTGGGAGGGAGCCATGATCGCTTGGATAGTTGCGGTTTCCGTTTTTAGCTTTTCTAGCTCACGCGTATGCTTTTCATATTCTTTTTGATAAGCCGGTAGAAGTGTTAGGGTGTGATCTGCAGTCATTAGAACAGATGCATGCATGGGAGCGCTCCTTTAAAAAATTGAGCATATGTTTATCAAATCTTTACTTATATAGTCAAGAGAATATAGGAAGGATAAGGCCGTCGTAGGCTATTTGAGAGCGAATATTCTCTGTTTGATATGTTCTTTTGGTAGCTCCTTTTTAAATCTTGTTTTGCGTAAGGGGAGTGATTAACTCACCTTACGCAGCAGCTCATCCTACATCTTGCAAGGTGGTGGTGAATAGATAGGATATGTGAAGTATGGGACTTAATAAGGGTCTCGGTGAACTCGGTGGTTATTTTTCGAAACGTTGGGAAAGGGAACACGATCATTGCAGAAAGATGGTTAGCATAGGTTGCTCAGCCATATATGTGAATAAAAATAACCACCGAGAGCACCGAGTTCACCGAGACCCTCACTTAATCTCCTACTTAAAATCTTTTATGTTTTTAAGCATTTCATAAAGAAAACAGATTTGCATGCGTAAGGGGAGTGATTAACGCAGAGGCGGTGAGACGGGGTGACGCAGAGAGAATTGAGAATTTATCATTTTCTCTGCGCCTCCCTGTCTCTCCGCCTCTGCGTTATAAATCAGTTACTTAGGATGCATATCAAATCGTCAAGAGAATATAGGAAGGATAAGGCCGTCGTAGGCCATTTGGGGGCGCACATGGAGGTCTAGTTCAAGAAGGACATCGTGATGGAGACCATCTTTTATTTGTAGCATTTCATCATTATGCATTGGGTCATGGTGGGTAATAATCCAGTCAATGCATTTGAGATGTTGAATAAACGCGGAAGCATTAGAGAGGGAAGAATGTCCCCATCCAATTTTTTTAGGATATTCAGCAGGAAAGTATTGAGCTTCATGGATGACAGTATCACAATCCTCTAAAAACTCGAGTAAGCTTAAGTGAGGCTCAAGAAGGGGGTGCGTTCGAGTGATAAGAGCGGGATGCCCGAGGTACCCCATGAGAAGTTCATTATCAGTAATATAACCAAAAGATTGTGTTTTAATATCGATGCGAAACCCATAAGTAGGTCCAGGATGATTGGTGGGGTGGGCTTCAATCGAAATATCCCCCACCCTAATGGGCTGTCTATCTCGGAGCTCTTTAAATATGACATTAGAATGCATTTCATCAAGACGGACAGGAAAATAGGCATAGGCTAACATCTCAGTAAAAAGCTCTTTAGCACTTTTTTCAAAGCCAACAGGGGCATAGACAATAATGTTGCAATTTTGTCTGTAGAGAGGAGTGAAAAAGGGAAACCCTGTAATATGATCCCAATGAGTATGGCCGATAATGAGATGAATTGTTTCAATATCTTGTAATGTTTCTCCGAGTTTTCGAATCCCGGTCCCTGCATCGATCAAAACGAGATCCTTGCCGCTTCTGATTTCAAGAGAACAGGTATTTCCCCCATGCCTGACATACTCTGGGCCAGATACTGGATTAGATCCCCGCGTTCCCCAAAATTTAAGGTACGATTTTTGATGAGCAGAAACTGCAATAAAACAGTCACTGCCATTCGCAGGGAGTTTAAGAGCAAAGGGATCGGGTTTCAGGTCTCCTTTAAAATAATCTGCCACATGGCGGAGGAGTTCTTCTTCAGTAAAAGGTTTAAGGAGAAAATAATCACTTCCCCCCTCGAGGGCGGCTCGGTAGTTTTGGATCATCATCTGATAGGAGGTCATAATAATCCCTCCTTGATAGCCATGAGCTTTGAGTTTATGTAAAACTTCAATCCCGTGCATAATAGGGAGCATAATATCGAGGATGATCAGATCTGGCTTAATCTCATCTGCAAGTTTAAGTGTGGCAGGGCCTGTTCTAGCGATATGGACAATGTAGTCTTTGGCTAAACATTCTGCAATGCGGAGAACGTGAGGGGAACTGTCTGCAATAAGGAGGGTTTTCATAGATCGAGCCCTTCTTTGATGAGTACTTGTCTTGGGCGTGAGCCCTCTTGCGGGCCAACGACACCTCTCATTTCGAGTTCGTCAATGAGAGAAGCGGCTCTTGCATATCCAATTTTAAGTTTTCTTTGGAGGTAGGTGGTTGATGCGCTGCCTGTTTGGAGGACGATCCCTTTTGCTTGTAAGTAGAGGTCATCTTTTGGCTCTTCATCGGCATTCATCTCTTCTGCTAATTGGTCAAAAGATTTGATCAGATATTGGGGAGGGGCCTGTGATTCGATATAGTCAATCACCCTATTGATATCCTCATCTCTCACATAGACGCCCTGAGCCCGAATGAGCTCTGAACTTCCTGGAGGAAGAAAAAGGAGATCTCCATTCCCCAGTAAACTTTCAGCTCCATTATCATCGAGAATGATTTGAGAGTTAATGCGGCTTGCCACCTTAAAGGCGATCCGCGTGGGGAAGTTGGCCTTAATCAATCCGGTGATCACCTCGCGAGAAGGGCGTTGTGTGGCTAGAATGAGATGGATCCCAACAGCTCTCGCCATTTGAGCGATACGGGCAATTGGAGTTTCTAAGTCAGAAGAGGAGGCCATCATAAGGTCTGCAAATTCATCGATGATAGCGACAATATAACACATCGTTTCAGGAATGGGGATATTTAGCGCTTCTTCTACTTTAGGTTTAATCTTGCGGCTGTTGAATGCCTGAATATTTCTCAGCCCCATTTGCTTGAGGATCTCATACCGATTGAGCATTTCTTTGACAAGGTAGTTAAGAGCTGCGTAAGCTCCTTGCGCTTCGGTAATCACAGGGGCAATCATGTGGGGGAGGCGAGTGTAGGCAGAAAGTTCTACTTTTTTAGGATCAACGAGGAGAAGGCGCACTTCATCGGGGCGGGTATTCATCAGAATAGAGAGAACGATCGAGTTAATGCATACCGATTTACCAGATCCCGTAGCTCCAGCAATGAGGCAATGGGGCATTTTTGTTAAATCACACCAGACATCATCTCCTGTAACCGTTTTTCCAAGTAAGACGGGGATTTTTAAATGCTGTTTCTTTTGATAAGATTGGAGCATTTCTTTAAATCCCACTTCCTGCGGCTGTGGAGAAGGGATTTCCACCCCCACTGCCGCTTTCCCTGGAATAGGAGCGATAATGCGAATAGATGAGGCTTTTAAATTCAGGGCAATATCATTTTCTAAAATTTTGATTTTTTGAACTTTGACCCCAGTAGGAGGGTGCACTTCAAAGGAAGTAATGGTTGGGCCGCAATTGATTTTTCCGACCTTCCCATCTACCCCAAAACTGAGAAGGGTTTCTTCTAAAAGGTCTGAAAGACGTTGTAGATCCTTTTTGAGGGTGGGCTGATCGATTTTTTTTGCAGGGGTTAGTAGGGAAAGTGGTGGTGTCGTGTAGTTTTTAGTTTTTGGAGGAGAGGCAATTTTTTTCTCAATTTGGCCAATCAAAGGGGGAGGTTTTGCGAGAGCGATCGCTATCGGAGGGGTACTTTTTTTTTTGATCAGCGAGGGGGTGATTTCCATTGGAGGAGGGATAAATACTGGTTTGACTTGTGTTCCGAGAGATCGTTCAATGGTATGATAATTAAATGTTTCTGATTGGGTGTCGATACTGAGAGGTTTGAGTGAATTATAAAAACGGTGCATCAGGGAGATAAAGTTTTTAAATAGGAGAAAAGCTTGTCTGCCGATCGTTACCATTCGGAGCCCTGTCATAAAAATAAAAGAGACCCCTCCAATCATGGAGAAAGTGAGAAGAATACCAATATTGCTGAGGAGGTTTTGTAAGTTAAAGGTGGGTAAATCTTGATATAGGTAATAAAGGGGAGCTCCTCCCACATAATAGCGAATATATCTGTGGGGGTAGGGGTGTTTTAAAACGATGGAGTCAGAGTAAACGTGAGTTTTAATGAGGTCACTTTCAATGGAAGAGACCTCGGCATAAAGATTTAAAAGAATACAACAGGAAAGGGTAATGAGGCTAAAATAGAGGGAGCGCATTTTAAGTTTAGGCCGTTCAGTTGCAGTCAGTAAATTCCAACCGATTGAGCCCGTGTATCCGAGGATAAGATATGACCCCAGTCCAAAGAGATACTGGCAGCCGAAGGCAATGACATAACCGATGAGTCCAAGCCAATTTCTAGAGTGATCTCCGTAATTGAAAGTGAGTAAGCAGATGAGAAGGGTAACAGTGATACCAAGGATAATTAGTCCTTTGGCCTCGGGATGTCTTTGAATTGGTTCACTTTCCATATTTCCCATAGATAAGCTATACCATGATAAATTGAAAAGATCAATTCAAAAAAAAGGGCGACCGAGGGGATTTGAACCCCCGACCCCTGGAACCACAATCCAGTGCTCTAACCCCTGAGCTACGATCGCCAAATGAGTTACTGAATATTATGGAGTGAATGACCCCTTTTGGTCAAGCCGAAGGTGAAGATCATTGAAAGAAGGAGGATTGTTACGAGAGGAGGAAGGGAAAAATGAAGGGTGTAGTCGAAAAAAAGAGGGGGATATTCAATGGGGATTAAAATAAAGGAAGTGTACCACTGATTGATAAGATGAAGGGGAGGGATCAAGAAAGAGAGGAGAAGAAGGAAAAGGGAGAGGGAAACAAGAGGAGGATAAAAGAGATTGTACAGGAGACCGAGTAAAGGGAAAGAGCCAAATGAAGAGAGAAGAACGGGAAGAGTAACAAGGTGGACTGCCAAAAGCAGAGCAAGCCCTTTTCTCAAAGGGCGGAGGAGGTGGTAGCCGACTTGGTGAGTTCGCGGCATGAGGAGGAGTTCAGCCTTTCTCCGTTTAGGGAGTAAAAACTCGAGTTTTTCTTCAAGAGGTTTGGTAAAAAGAAGGATTCCTGCTGTGGCGATAAAACTGAGTTGAAAGCCGAGTTCCTTGGCAATAGAGGGATCAAAGAGGAGAGACAGTGAAAGGGCCACTCCAAGAGAATTAAGGGGAGAAGCATTGAGATCGAGGAGGCGGCCAAACAGGAGGAGGAGGGCCGCAAGATAGGCCCTGCTGACAGAAGGAGAGGGACCAATAAAAAAGAAATAGGAGCTCAAGAGAATCAAAAGGAGAGTTGCAATTGTTTTCTCTCTGAGGTGAGGCTTTAAAAAAAGGGCAATAAAGGTGGCGAGGAGGGCAAAGTGGAATCCAGAAATGGCGAGGAGATGCGCAAGTCCTACTTTCAAAAATTGGAACTTTAAAAGGCGATTTTCGAGGTTGCCTGTCGCAAGCCCTGAGAGAAAAAAGGCCACTTTAGGAGAAGAATAGTGTTTAAAAATGAGGTTTTTGACTTTTTTTTTCGCCTTAAAGCGGCGTCCGGCTGAACTGTGGGTATCTTGAATAGGGGTGGGAGTGCTCCCTTTGATGAACCCCTCTTCATAATGAGCAAGGTGGAAATGGTAATCTGAATCTGCTGGAAAATATTTTTTTGAGTAATAAGTTGCTTTCCCAATAGAAGGAACTGTTCCTGTATAGAGATACCCTTTACTAAACGGGGTGCTATAGGGCCGAACCGAGGTAATTTGAAAATCGAGAGGGCCATCATAGATAGAAGGAGGGGCGAGGTAATAGGTATAGAGGGTGGCAAGGGGGATAATCAGGCAGGCTAACGGTTTTTTAAGGAGGGGAATTCCTGCTAGGAGAGAGAGGAGGTTCCCTGTCATGGCATAGATGATGCCGATAGTTATCGAAAGGCCAAAATGTAAAGCAGGAAACCGGTCCCAAATCACAAGAGAAGGAGATTATCAGAGACCGGGTTTATTGTAGTCAAAAACGTAAACAGTGCAGGGGAATTGAAATGACACTTGTTTTTTTTCACGAGTAGAGAGAGGATCCGGAGACATTGGAGTTGAGTCAGCATCAGATAAAGGTTCTTCTTGAGTCAGTAGGTTGAGAGCAAACTCTCCTACTCTTTTAACAAGAAGGGGGATGAGGAAAAAGGGGACTAGAGCCATCACAGCAAACCGTTTGATGGGGGATGTGGGATAAATAGGCTCTGGAGTGGGATTATGTGTTATTTTCATTCCTATATTATAAATGAAAATAACAAAGAAATAAAGTAATGTTATTTTTTGAATTATAGGTCAGTATCTTCAATAGAATGCTGAATAAGGCGAGCCCCTCTCATTCCTGTCATATAATGGAAGACCCATTCGGTTAATACTCCAATCCGACTGCGGTAGGCAACAAGATAGGCGACGTGAATAAATCCCCAAACAAGCCAAGCAAAGAAACCCCCAAATTGGAGCTTTCCTAGAACGCAGACCGCTTTATTTTTCCCAATCGTAGCGAGAGACCCTTTATCGAAATATTTAAAGGGTTTACGCATATTTTGGGGGAGATCATTTGCGATGATGTTGGCCACATATCTGCCTTGTTGAATCGCCACGGGAGCAATTCCTGGAAGGGGTTTGTCATTTTTGCCGATGGCACAAGCGGCATCTCCAATCACAAAAATCTCTGGATGATCGGGGACAGTGAGGTCTTGGTTGACAAGGACTCTACCTTGACGATCTAGGGGAACTTCTAGCGTTTTTAAAAGGGGAGACGCTTCATTTCCAGCTGCCCAGATGACATTCTTTGCCTCGATAAACTCCTCTCCAATATAGACCCCATCTTCGGTGATTTTTGTGACCACCTTGCCTGTCATGACCCTCACTCCCATTTTTTCAAGATCCCTTTGGGCTCTATAAGAGAGGGCTTCTGGGTAAGGGGGAAGAAGGCGTGGACTTCCTTCAATGAGATAAATTTTAGATTTTGATGGGTTAATTCTGCGGAAATTGCGGAACATGGTTTTATTGGCGATTTCTGCAATAGATCCTGCCATCTCAACACCTGTGGGGCCTCCTCCAATGATGACAAAGTTGAGGTATTTGGCCGATTCCATGGAGGAGTCAATGCGCTCTGCTTTTTCAAAGGACATTAAAATTTTTTCCCGAATACGGAGAGCATCCATGATCGTTTTAAGTCCAGGAGCAAGGGGTTCCCATTCATTATGACCAAAATAGGAATGACGAGCACCGACGGCAACAACGAGGTAATCGTAGGGGATAATATAGCTCGACTTGAGGTAAATTTGTTTGGCAGATTTGTCAATCTTAATGACATCTCCCATCATCACTGTTGTATTGGACTGGTCGCGTAAAATTTCTCTAAGAGGGGTTGCAATATCAGCAGGAGAGAGGGCTGCTGAGGCCACTTGATAGAGGAGAGGTTGGAACAAATGATGATTTTTTTTATCGAGAAGAAGGATGTCGTGTTTCGATTTTTTGAGTGAGCGGGCTACGTTGAGTCCGCCAAATCCGCCGCCGATGATAACCACTTTTGCATATGACATATCTATCAAGTAGCATAAAATAGATTTGATGAGAAGTCTATCTTCTTTTACGATAAGCAGAGATGAATCGATTTGCTGAACACTATTTTGAAGACATGGGAGCTAAACTCCTTTCGGATGAACAAGACTCTCGAGCTCCTCAGGGGTGGAAAGAACTCATGCATCTTAAGCCGAGTGATCGGATTGAGTTCGTTCGCGATTTTTGGCTAGCCACCCTTCCGTATACGCCACATATTTCTGATTTTTTCCATACATTTTTTGCTTCACTGGATGAAATTTCTGTGTATGTTGTTGGTGAACGGGTCATGATGGTGTATAGTCTTGATGATAATGCCACTTTTTTTATTGGAGATCCCCCTTTTAATGGAAAAGTAGAAACCGAAGCGATTTTTCCAGAGGGATACCTGCAGTTTTTTAAAATTCATAACGGATTTCGAAAAGTACATGATACGGGGCTGATTCCTGCAGAAGCTCTTAAAACAACAACAGGTGCTTTCCGAGATAAAGTGGGAACCCTGTTGATCAAGCGTCATGATGAATTAGTGGATCCTGCTACTTTATTTCCTTTCTATCGTTCATTTGATACAGAAAGTTATCAGTGTTTTTATAGCCAATATTACGCTGATGGAGAGATGGGTAATGTCTATTGTTCTTTAGAGGAAAGGACCCTTTCGGAATCGTTTCACAGCGCAGATCTTTCTTTTCCCACATTCGAGGATTGGTTGATTTTTTATTTGGAGATCATCGAATGATCACTGTCAAAAGGCTCCTAGATCTTCATGGAGCTGAATTGCAGCTCAGCCTGACGTCTGGGGAAAAAGGGGTGACGCGTAAAATTTCGGTTCCAGAAGCCCAAAGGCCTGGTCTCAGTTTGTCTGGGTATTTAAAAGGGACGGGATTAAAAAGGATCCTTGTCTTTGGTAAGGCCGAAATTGGGTATATTAGAAGTCTTGATCCTGTGACTCGAAGAGAAAGGTGTCTTGGGGTGATTTCTCCCCAAGTACCTGCGATGATTGTGGCACGGGGGTATCGCCCTCCTAAAGAGCTTATTGATGTTTCTAAAGAATATCGCATTCCTCTTCTGAGAACAGAGATGCGTACTATGGCTTTTTTTAATAAACTGACTCTTCTTCTTGGAGAGCTGTTTGCTCTGAAAATGTCAATTCATGCAACTCTTGTTGAAGCGTTTGGTGTAGGGGTATTGATTCAGGGAGATTCATCGATTGGGAAAAGTGAAGCGGCTCTTGGTTTGATTGAAAGGGGGCATCGGCTCATCTCTGACGATGTGGTCAAATTAAGTCGAAAGGAAGGGGGCTATTTAGAAGGAACGGGGACAGAACTGAACCGCCATCTTTTAGAGATTCGAGGAATCGGTATTGTCAATGTGGCCCATCTTTTTGGAGCTGTTTGTACAAATGAAGCTCGCCGTATTGATATGATCATCAGACTTGAGGAATGGGATGATTCCCATTTTTATGATCGGGTGGGTCTTGAGGAAAAATATACAGATCTTTTAGGGGTTAAAGTTCCTTCCTATGTCCTTCCTGTAAAGCCCGGAAGAGACATTGTTCTTTTAATTGAAACTACGGTACTCAACCATCGACTTAAGGGGATGGGGTATCATTCGGCGAAAGAGTTTAATGTCAAGCTGCTCGAAGAAATTGCAAAGCGACGGGGACGAAACAATGTGCGGTAAATTCCCTTCCTCTGTACTATGTTTGGCGGAAATAAAGCATGACTAGTCGAAAAAAAGAGATCATTCTTGAAGGAATTTCGGTAAGTGAAGGAATCGCTATCGGACCTTTATTTGATTTATCTTCTGACGATTTACTTACAGAAATTCCTGATTTTTCAATTAAAGCTCATGAAGTAGAAGGGGAAATTGCCCGTTATAGAAAGGCTGTTTCTCTCAGTCGCAAAGATTTATGTGAATTGCAAGCTTTTTTAGCAAAAGAAGGGTCTAGAGAAGCTGTCATCATCATTGATACGCACATTCAGATGCTTGAAGATCCTTTTATTACGACCTTAGTTGAAGAGAAAATACGGGCACTGCGTAAAAATACAGAGAAAGTCTTTAGTTCTGTAATGCG
>JAGOSM010000052.1 GCA_018062315.1 Simkaniaceae bacterium
AAGACAGATTGGCCGCTACGGGAATGAGGAGTATAAATGTAAAATTGACCTGATCCGAGGGCCCCTTTCGAGGAGTCAAGTGATTCCATGAGACTTTTGACCTTAGCTAACGTCGCAGGAATCCCTGTAAAAACAAGGGCGTTGGCATCGGGCTCAATTTTCACAGTTTTTAGTGACTGTAGGAGACTTTGATCGGGATTAGAAGATTGCTCTAACCTCTCGACAACCCCTGTAATCATCCCTTGGAACTGGGCAGATGGGAAATTTTTGACTTGGTAAACCAAGAGATTGCTGGTTAGCCCATCTTGTGTTGATCTTGCATTAATCGAGTCAAATTGAGTAAGAAGATTTTTAAGAGAAGCAAGACTTACAGGATCTCCATTAAAAATAAGGGTGTTGCTTTCAGGGACAAAACGCATAGTCCCAATGGCTTTTGATAAATTAGAGGGTTCCGTTCCATTTTTAGAAATATCATCTGCAATCGATTTGATGGAAGACTCTAGAGTAGCCGCAGCTTGATTTTGGACTTGGTAGATGAGAATGTTATTGCCAGTAATCTGAGTTGCGGTTGCATCGACCGTTTCAAGAATCGTCATTGCTTCTTTCAGGAGATAAGGAGAAGAAACGATATAAAGGGTATTTGTTTCCGCTTGGGGTACAAAAATGAGAGGATTCCCTTGAGATAAAGGGACGAGGAGCTGTTTTAAAATCGGTTCTAAGGCACCAACCTGATTATTTTGTGCTTTATAGGAACCTACATCGAGAGCTAATTGCTCTGCATCGAGAGTTTGAAGCAATTGTCCAATTTTTTGGACGTTGGCAACTACATCGGTGACAATGAGATGGCGAGTTCCAGAAGAGACCTCGATGATGGCCTGAGAAGAAACCATGGGTCTTAAAATATTGGCAATCGTCGAGGGGTTCCCTTTTTCAATGTAAAAGACCCTTGTGATAAAAGGGGGGATAAATGTGAGGTCTCGATTCGTAGAGTCAGAAATGATCGGAGCCATTTCTTTAATCGCAGGATTACTATGAATGATGAGATTACGTCCATCTTCAATCACAAGGAGGTTGTGAATCCGTAAAACTTGCATGAAAGCAGAGAGAACATTCGCAAGACTTGTTTGATCCTCAGAAAGAATGGTGACGTTAAAATTGAGGTCATCTTCATTATAGATAAAATTGAGATCGCCGACTTTTGAGAGGAATTTAATTACCTCAACCGCAGCCACATCTTTGAAGTTGATCACATAACCAGGTTCTTGGTTTAGTTTTTCCATAAGGAGATCAAAAGAGGGCTTCGGATTGTCATCGGCGTGGAGAACCGGAATCATCGTACATAAAAATAGCCCAAAAAAATGAGACTTAGCCATGTGCACATGCTAAAATACTTTGAATAATTTAAGCAAGGGATAAGGCAAAGGGAATTTTTGAGTAGGGGGTTTAAATTGAAGCTTGTCGTCGTAATTGATGGAGTTTACGTGGATCCATGTGCAGTTCATTTTCTCTTTTTGCTGCCAGTTGACCGCAGCCACCACTGATATCTTGGCCACGACTATATCGGATGGGTGCTGGAATAGATCTGGTGCTGAGATAGCTCTGAAAGGCTTCGAGGGCCTCTTTTTGTGAGGGGAGCATATCCATTCCAGGAAAATGGTTGATAGGGATTAAGTTGACTTTGGCTTTGAGCCCATGCAGAAAACGGACTAATTTTTTTGCATCGATCAGAGAATCATTCGATCCTGCAATCATCACATATTCAAAAGTGATCCCATATCGATCAGGAGCTGGATATTTGAGAAGAGCTTCTTTAAGAATGGGAAGGGGATATTGTCGATTGATGGGCATCATGGCACTCCGTTTCACATCATCTGCTTGATGGAGAGAGATGGCAAGACGTACAGGAAGATCGTGCCCAAGGCGCTCAATTTCTGGAACAAGTCCTGAGGTCGAAATGGTGACTCTTGCTTTAGAAAGGGAGAATCCTTCCGGATCGATCATGGTGTTGCAGGCTTTGATCACGTTGTCATAGTTGTCGAGAGGCTCTCCCATTCCCATAAATACAATGTTGGAAATTTTTTGATTCTTTCCTGCGATCAAAAGTTGAGAAAGGATTTCCCCTGATGTCAAATTTCGTTTGTATCCCATTTTTCCTGTTTGGCAAAAGGTACATCCCATTTTGCATCCCACCTGAGAACTGATGCAAAGGGTGGCTCTGTTGTCGTAGGGCATCAGGACCATTTCAATGAGATAGTCTCCTGGAACTCGCAAAAGAAATTTTTCACTACCATCTTGAGAAATGAGGTGAGAATCGATGGAAGGTAGTTCCCAGTTAAACTCGTTGTTCAGTAGTCCTCGGACGGCAAGGGGAATATTTGTAAATAATTCGGGGTCAATAACTTGTTTATTGAAGATCCATTTATAAATCTCTTTCCCTAGATAAGGAGCAAATCCCTTGGTTTGAATCCAGGTTTGCCATTCTAAAGGAGATTGGTCAAAGGCATGTGGTTTATCTAACGAAGGGGACTCCATATGGGACCTAGAATACCCGATTTTATCAAGGAAGTCCATGTGAAAAATCAAAAAAATATTGTTTATATTCTGATAATATGTCATTTTTTCTTTAATTAATCTTTAAGATTTACTCTAAAGGAGGCAAAGATGGCAATTTCGAGTTATGACCCGGCGGCTAATATAGCTAAGAGATTTATGTCGTTAGTTTGGGAGGGGATCAAACCTGAGGCGTCTGTAGATCATACAAGAGGTGCTGTTGAAAAAGTGGGAGATCGAGTTCTTTATCTGCCAGAAAATTTACCTCGTTATATCAAGATACTATGCACCCATCCACAGGCCATTACGACAGCGGCCTTTGCTGCACTTCATTTTGCAAATTCCTATCTATTTTACCCTGAAATGACGGCAGAGATGACTGGAATGGCGATGAGCTATCTTCCCGAAATTACTGCAGATATGGCAAGGTTTTCCGCTTGGCTTGCAACGTCGGGGTTAATTACGGGGTATTGTGGACGGGCGGGTGGACGTCTTACAGAAGCGTATATTGCAGGTCTTCATGCTCAAGGAGGAGGAAATGCGGGTTGAATCGCTCTCTGCATTCAAGAAATACTTGAGTTTCATTGGAGCAAAGGAGTTTCAGTATGTTGATGCAACAAAAGGGGAATTTCTAGTTTCTAAAACTGAGGAAATTTCCAATTGGGTTCTTTTGCCTTTAGAAAGGCCTTTGGACTTTGTTTGCAAAAATTTTAATCAACCCTTTTTTATTGCAACGCTCAATGTAGTGGCAGTGGCAGCGGTGACAATCGCTTTTTATCCAGATCGTTCTTTCCAAACGATTCAATCTGTGTGTGCTCCTTTTTTTCATTTAGAACCTTGGATGATGAAATTAGGCGCCTATTTAGGAAGTGAAACCATGATTTCAGCTCTGATGGTGCGCACCTTTTCTCGTTTGAATAGAGCGGAATTAATAGATGCTTGGGAAAATAAACAAATTATACCTATTCACTTAGGATATGATACTTAAGAAATGGAGGAGTGATGATTCATAGGTTGAGTTTTATTATTTTGTTTTTAGCTTTTCATTTAGAAGCTATTACTTACAAGCCACATGTATGGCCTGAGTTAGAGTATGGAAACGAAAGTGATTGGGAAGACTCTTTTTTCTTTATTCAGATGGCAGATTGTCAATTAGGCTGTTTTGATAATAACACTTCATGGCAGAAAGAAATTTCTCTTTTAGATGCAGCTGTGGTTCACATTAATAGACTGCGGCCACGGTTTGTTATTTTATGTGGGGATATGGTTCATGCTTTTCCTGG
Source organism: Simkaniaceae bacterium (assembly GCA_018062315.1). Classification (GTDB taxonomy): domain Bacteria; phylum Chlamydiota; class Chlamydiia; order Chlamydiales; family Simkaniaceae; genus JAGOSM01. Next base: position 3,834 of record JAGOSM010000052.1, read on the forward strand.
AACTCCCATGCGTGCTGCAGAAACCGCAGCATATAAAAAGGTGGTAAGCAAGATAGATCGAACGATTCCTCTGATCTGTCTTTGTGGTAACCACGATGTAGGCAATACTCCGATCCCTTGGTCAATTTTAAGATTTGAGGCAGAATTCAATGCTCCCCATTATTTCTCATTTTGGGTAGGTGGTGTTCAGGGAATTGTTTTAAATTCATCCCTTATTTCTGATCCCTCTCAGGCAGGACCTCTTTATATAGAGCAGCTCAATTGGTTTAAACAGCAGTTAGCCGTCCGCGTTAATGGGCACCCTCCCGTACATCGCCTAGTATTTTCTCATCACCCTTGGTTTTTAAAATCAGCGACAGAAGCGGATAATTATTATGTCATTCCTAAAGCGAGGAGAATCCCATTTTTAGATATGATGAAGCAGTCAGGTGTCACTGCCGCTTTTTGTGGTCATTATCACAGGAATTCATATGGGACTTATCAAGGAATGCCCGTGATTACAACGAGTGCTATTGGAAGACCTCTAGGTAGCGATCCCTCAGGATTTAGAATTGTGAAAGTTTATCATAATCGTATTGAACATGCTTATTATGGTTTGAGTAAAGTCCCTACTCGTGTTGCTTTGTAGCTTGGGCCTACAATATCAGGTGATGCGTTGAATGATAAGAAGGGCTCTCGGACAGGTGTCTGGAGAAAAATTGCTTAGACTGATGAGGCGCCGATACAAAGATTCGGCTTGAGTCTGCGGATTGAGATGTTTGAATTCCGCAACCGCTTGGCCAAGCGTTCCTTCAAGGTTGGGAATATCTTCATCTCGAAAAGTGTGGAAGATGAGTATATCACTTTCAACCCAGGAATTGACCATTTTTGAATATTGAGTCGATCTTGTTTCCCCAAGGCGAGGATTATTGGATTGAAGAGGGCGGGGCGCTGCAGCTTGGTAACTCATATGCAGGGGAGAGGGCATCCCACATGAAACAAGCTGAAATTGCTCAGAGCCAGGCACAACGTACATTAAAGAGAGGGAAAGGGGGGGAGCAACTTTTCCCTCCACAAGAGTGGCAGAAATTGTATTAATCAAAGGATCAAGATCACAGACCCCCTCAATCCCCACACGATATTTGTGGATTAAGGAAGCTAACACACCTTTAAAATATCCAATATAAGCAATCGAATCGACATGATTGGAAGGACACTCGCCGAAATAGATCAGGTAATGATTATTCGCAAGGCGGATAAAGTCGTAAAATAAACTGAGCGCCACTTCTTTTTTTGCAAGAGCAAGTCCCATATCGATAGAAGGCCATTTAGGAGGGGCTAGGGGAACTAACTTGTAATGAGTCTGTGAGATTTCAGCTAAAACTTCTTTAATCTCTTCAGAGCCCGAACGATCCTGCTGGAGCGCTTCTGAGCGAAGGTAGTGGGTAAGATCTGTAATAAAATCGACAATATCGTCATACCGATCTACAAGGGCAGGTTCAAGGCATTTTTTCACAATACGGCGTAGCCCTTTAGGAATAAGAGAGAGTTGAATTGTTCCATAACTGAGACGCCCTGTGATGAGTTCGTATAGAATCACGCCCAAAGAATAAATGTCTGTTGCTGGAGTGACTTCTAGAGGATTCACTTTTTGCTCAGGACTCATGTAGCTAGGGGTCCCTAAAAACTGACCAAGTCCTTGGAAAAAACTGCCGGTTTTATCAAATACTAACTGAGCGATGCCAAAATCGATCACCTTCACTTGCCCCTGATCCGTAATCAGAATATTTTCTGGTTTAAGATCTCTATGAATCACTCCATGGGTATGTAAATGGAGCAGGGCATAAGAAACTTGCAGAGTAAAATCGAGGATACTTTTAAGAGAAAGGGTTTGTTGATTGATAAATTGCTTAAGGGAAATTCCTTGAACAAATTCCATGGAGATATAAAGCCCTTTTTCCCATGTTCCCTGTCCATATAATTTAATGATATTAGGATGGTCGGTAAGGGCTATGATTTCTGATTCTTTGAGAAAATGGGCTACCACATCAGGATGAGAGGTGTATTCTGGAGAAAGAATTTTTACGACAATCGTTTGGCCTGTATCAGGGAGTCTGCCAAGATAGAGAAGGCTCATGCCCCCACGAGAAAGAAGACTTTCAATAGGGTAGGGTCCAATTTGTTTGGGGATAGCCTCAAGAGCTTCGTGACGGCGGGTAAGCACCGGTTGTGTCTCTTGAGTGTAAAAGCGCTCCTCAGCCATGACCCACTTCAGTAATTTTAACTCCGGTCATTTCCCCCACTTGAATCAACTCTCCTCTAGCAAGACATTTTCCTTGGACTCTAATGGATACAAGGGGAAGTTTTCCTTCTCCAAGTTCAAGCACATTGCCTGGTTTCAGAGTAAGAAGATGAGAGAGGGGTATTTCTAAACGGGCCACTTCCACAGTGAGCGTAATGGGAACCTCAGAGGGATTTAAATTCGGAATCGGTGAAGTTAGGGTAGCTTCGTCATCAACCATGGTAATTTCCTTTTCAAACGGAGAAAATTGTAAAATTTTTGCCTTATTGTCGTTAAGGGAGAGGTGAAATAAGGGAGTCCCAGCAAGAGAGCATAGATAGCGGATCTCATCGAGAATCAGAAAGTCTCCTGTTTCAAGAGACAGGAACTCTTCTTGGGTAAGTTTTGTCTTCCCTGCTTCAATAGAAAGGGTTAAGGGGATCTCTTGGGCTAAGGGGTAGTGGGAAAGATCACGCGCATGTGTTGCAAAATGGAGAGTCAGAGCTTCATGAAAAGGTTTTGTCAAGACAAGGCGTCCCCACGCTGTCATTCCCTTACACGCAATGGCTAAGTCAATACAGTAGGCCTCTTCTTGTTGAAAAGGGACCTCGACAATTTTAGGGGAGAGATGTTTGAGCGTTTGTAAAGAGTCCACCGCATGCAGCGCTTCTAAACAAAGGTAGTAATAAAATCCTTGTTGTAAATCGGGATCTGTAAAACCCCCTTCTGGAATAAGCCAGGATGAAATTCGGGAAATATCCTCAGCAGGAACCACAAGATAAACAGGAGGTGCCAAAGGACTCAGTTCAATAGATAGGGTATGCGTTTTATTTCCAAGGCCTGCAAGTAATTCTTCTTTTGCGCGCCACTCTGAAATTCCTGTAGAGACAGAAAGATCATCTAATACAAGTCCTTTAGAAAGACGGGTATTGAACTCGCTCCAAGGAAAGGGGGGGATTTTTCCCCACATGGGAATCGAGTGAGCTTCAAGAGCTAGGGTGTGAATTTTTTTTGTCCATTCGTCCATTTTGTCCTAACCATATCTGATGAGGGTGAATTTTTAAATCGATTTTTCGTTTGATGTACTTGGATGGGAGCTAAATGACAGCTAACGTGAGGGAGGGCTGTCTTGAGGGCGAGATCAAGTTGTCCTAAATGAGACCTTAAAAGATCAAATTGGGATCCTTCGGTCATGATTTGAATATGGAGATGCCCAGGTTGAGTATTGAATTGTTCAATCCGAATGAGAGTTCCATGCACCTTTAATTCAGTAGAAATAAGGTCATTTTCAATTGCTGTTGTAATCGTTGTGATGAGTTCAATCAGGTACTCTTCAGGGGGAATCTCTAATTTGGGTGGAGGTAAAAAAAGATTAAAAGGAGGTTCCTTGGGTTCTTCTTTGACCTTTTGTTTGTAGATTTCCTTAAACCCCTTTTTTGGAGAAGTCCCTTTACGGGATTCGATAGGGGGAGGAAGGGAAGGGGGCCCCACTTTCACTTTTGTTTTTCTCCTTTTTCTCCGCCCGATTCTTTCCGATGAATCAAATGAGGAGATTTTGTTATCAGTTGCGGCGTGAGGATGTTAGCTGAAAATGCATATTTACCTCCAGCAAATGCGGCAGCTAAATCGTTCACATTGGCATTGAGGAGATTTAATTGTTCAGGAGTTCCTTCAAGTTGAATATTAAAAGAATGACGCGCCGTATCAAACTGCTGTAAGACAATTTGGACCCCTTGGAGAGGGGAATTGGGAAGGTTGACTGTCACCGTGGTTGTGGTAACTCCCGTTTGGCACTGAATGGTGATCATCCCCACCATTTTATCAAAAAGTTCTCGAATTTGAGGAGAGAGGGCACTATAGGGAGTAGGTGCTGCTTTTTCAAGGGGGGCAGCTCCCATTAGAGGCACTTGTCCAGTCAAAGGAATGACAACCTGTTCTTCTTCGGTCTCTTGATCTTTCTGAGTGTCGGGTTGAGAGTCCGATTTTCCCTTGCTTTCCCCTTTTTCAATGGTCTTGGATTCAGAGATTCCATGGACTCCTTGAAGAGGACGTCCTTTAGAGGAGGGTTCTGCAAGAGGTTTCGTCATTCCTGGGAGAAGAGGAGGAGGGTTTATTTCTGCCACTTGGGGGGCGACAACTTTTTGAATAACCGCTTCAGTGGGGGGAGCAGAAGGGGGTAAGGGAGGTGCGTGAGTAGGGGCTTCTCCTTTTTGAGGAGTTCCTTTTGCTAAAGCAGGGGTCTCTTTTTTCTCTTCTGTTTCCCCAAGAACTTTGGCAGCTTCCACTTTTTTTCTGAATTTTTTCTCTTTAAATGATTCTTTTTTGGGAGCTGACATCCCCATGAGAGAAGTGTCTTCTACTTTCACTTTTGGTTTTGCTGGAGATTGGGGAGCTGGAGCTGTTTCTGAAACGGTAGGAGGAGGAGAAGGGGGTGTTGAAATTTCTTCTTCTTCAGGAAGTGGGGGAGGGGGCATATCGGGAGGCAGCTCTTCATCGGTTGAGAAAATAGGAGAGGAGATCACTTCTACAGGAGGGGGGGTAGAGGTTGGAGCCGGTGGGGTGGGTGAAGGAGGAGGGGAAAGGGCAGGGGTAGGGGCAGAAGGAGCTGAGGGGGGCGCGGGGGTATCGTACACATTTTGGGTGGTTGAAATGATGTCTTCTTTAATATGAGAAAGATCTTCTTCAAAGGCCCCGAGAGGTGCTTGGGAGGTAGATTCTGACGAAATTACCCTTTTACTGGCGCCGAGGATACTGGGACCCTGATCATCATCTTCCATGTAGGCAGAAAATGCCGTTTCAACTTGCGGAGCTTCGGGCCCTTGCACTACTTTGGATTCATCTTCTTCTTTGCTATCGCCCTTAGCAATATGTTTTTTCTTTTGCTGTTCCTGTTTATCAGCCTCAGATCCCGCTTGGACTTTTTTATTGAGTTCTTCTTGGAATTTTTTCTGATCTACGAAAACTTCTTTTTTAGGATCGTAGGGTTGGGGACCTACATACCCTTTCACCTGTTCCACATTAGCCATCTGTTTCTTTTTTCCGCTTGTTAAATATTGCAGAACCCAATTCATCTGCTTCTTTATCCTCGACTCGAAGTTCCTCGGCTCTCACTTCTTTTTCCCACTCTTCCCGATGCATGCGCAATTTTTCGACTTCCTGATTTTTTTTCATCATTTCTTGCCGCGCAACTTCAACCGCTTTTACTGCTCCTTCGACTTTTTTCTTTTGCTCTTCGACCTTCGTTTGTTTCTGTTTTAATTCCACATCTACTGTTTTAAGATAAACCTTGAGTTCTTGAATTTTTGTCGTAGAACCCCCCTCATCCATCATGTCGCGCAGTTTTTGAAGTTTTTCTTGTTTGTGAACTCTTGTTTTATCTCGGTCTTCTTCTCTTGTTTTGAGCTCTTTTTCTTCTTTAACGAGCTCTTCTTTTTTTTTCTTAAGAACCTTTTCAGCCTCTTCAAGGCGCCGTTTTTTAATCGTAACAAGTTGTTCTAAGGAATATTTTGCCATGGATTACCGGAACAAGGTTTTTAACTGCTGAAAAGACTCTTCAAAGGTGCTTTTTTCGGTAATTTTTTGCTTAAGAAAGCGGTTTACCTTATCGATATATTTAATGGAAAAATCGGCAGCCTTGTCTGATCCAGGTTTGTATTCACCAATCCGAATGAGGAGCTCATTCTTTTTATAATTGGCGAGCACTTCCCGAATTTGGCCAATGAGTTGCATATGTTCTTCTGTAATAATCGATCCTAAGACCCGACTTGCAGAAGCTAAAACATCGATGGCGGGATAATGATACTGCCTTGCGAGTTCAGAGGAGAGAATTAGGTGACCATCCAAAATAGAACGGACCTCATCAGCCACAGGCTCATTCATATCATCCCCAGCAACGAGGATCGTATAAAAAGCAGTGATCGATCCAATATCTGAATTTCCCGATCTTTCAAGGAGCTTCGGCAGAGTAGCAAATACAGAGGGGGTAAATCCTGCTCTTGCAGGGGGTTCTCCTGCAGCAAGTCCAATCTCTCGAAGGGCCCTTGCAAAACG
>JAGOSM010000012.1 GCA_018062315.1 Simkaniaceae bacterium
GGGGAATTTACCGCCTACCAGCAAGGGGAATTTTTTGATCTATGCAGAGGGCCCCACCTCCCCTCTCTTGGGAAAGTCAAGGCCTTTAAAATCATGAAATCTTCAGGAGCTTATTGGAGAGGCGACTCTAATCGAGAAATGTTAACACGTCTCTACGGAATCTCTTTCCCAAGCAAAGAAGAATTACAAGCCTATATCACTCAACTTGAAGAATCTAAGAAAAGAGATCACCGCCTCATTGGCCAAAAATTGGATCTTTATTCGTTTCATGAGGAATCTCCAGGCATTCCTTTTTTCCATCCAAAGGGGCTTGCCATTTGGGATACCCTTGTAAGTTTCTGGAAAGGAATTCACAAAAAAGCAGGGTATGTTGAAATTGCAACACCCCAGCTCATGGTTAAAGAACTCTGGGAAAAATCAGGACACTGGCAACATTACAAAGAAAATATGTTTCTTTCTGAAGTAGAAGGGCGCGAATTTGCAATCAAGCCCATGAGCTGCCCAGGTGGAATGATTTACTACAAAGTACACAGGCATAGCTATAGAGAATTCCCTTTGAGAGTTGCTGAAATTGGTCATGTTCATCGCTTTGAACCCTCTGGAGCAATCAACGGCTTATTTCGAGTGAGAAGCTTTCACCAAGATGATGCCCATATTTTCATGACACCAGAGCAGATTCAAGGGGAAATCTTAAATGTTTTACAAATCATCGACGAATTATATAGCCCCTTCGGACTCCCCTATCGTCTAGAACTTTCCACTCGCCCCAAAAAATCGATTGGAACTGATCAGCAATGGGAAGAGGCGACTGCAGGACTTAAAGGGGCTTTAGATGCCTCTTCTCGCCCTTATGTCATCAATGAAGGAGATGGTGCGTTTTACGGACCAAAAATCGATGTCCATATTAAAGATGCACTAGGCCGTTCTTGGCAATGTGGAACTATTCAATTAGATATGTCTTTACCAGAACGTTTTGATCTTGAATATATGGATAGTGATGGATTAAATAAAAGACCTGTGATGATTCACAGAGCTTTATATGGATCTTTTGAGCGGTTCCTTGGGATTTTAGTTGAGCATTATGCAGGAAAATTCCCCCTTTGGATAAGCCCAAGACCTGTTAGAGTAATTACAGTAGCTGATCGACATGCTAAATATGCCTATCAGGTCGCTGAAGCAATTGAAGCAGCCGGCATCTCATGCGAAGTAGATGCGTGCAGCGAATCAATGGGAAGTAAAATTCGAACTGCTCAACTTGAACAGGTCAATTATATGTTGACTGTGGGAGATCAGGAGATGGAAAAACAAACCGTAGCTGTTCGAACACGAGATAATGTCGTGCATGGAGAAAAACAGTTAACATCCTTTATTCAGGAGATTGTAGATGAAAAAAATCGCCGTCTGTAGCTTCAAAGGGGGCACGGCTAAAACCTCTCTTTGTTTGAACATTGCAGCGACCTTAGCTCTTTTGCATGGAAAAAAAGTTCTTCTTATTGATTTTGATGCCCAAGCTAATCTCACTGCGGGACTAGGTTTTGATCCAGATAGCCATGACTCTTTAGCTCAAGTTCTTCAAAAGAGTAAGCGCCCCCACGAAGTGATTTTAAATACCCAGTTTAAAAATCTAGATCTTATCCCAGCCGATACTTGGCTAGAGAGAGTTGAGGTAACAGGTATTCTTGCTTCTGATCGTTACTCTCATGAACGATTAAGGGATATTGTCAACGAACTTGATTACGATTATGTGATTATTGACACTCCCCCCTCTCTTTGTTGGCTTACTGAATCAGCTCTTATTGCTGCAAATGAAACCCTTGTTTGCGCAACCCCTGAATTTTATTCAATTAAAGGACTCCAGCGTCTTTCTTATTTTATCGACAATATTTCTGCTCGCCACCCATTAAACGTCCTCGGAGTGGCCCTTTCTTTTTGGAATAGCCGAGGAAAAAATAACGAAACCTTTCTCGAGGTCATTGAATCAACCTTTCCAGGAAAATTGATGACAACAAAAATCAGGCGAGATATCAAGGTGTCAGAAGCCTCTATTATGGGGCAACCCGTCTTCACAGCCTATCCGAAATCGAGGGCTGCAGAAGATTACACTGAGATAACACAAGAAATATTGGTAAGGTTACACGATGAAGTTCTCGTCACTGCTGAGTAATCGGTTAAAAAAAGGGAAGGAACATTCCAAAATGCAGGCCCTTGCAGAACGTTCTAGCTTGGGACAACTTTCGAGTTTTTCTGGAGTTTTCCAGGTCTCCCCCGTCTCTATAAAAGAACACACATGCTTAGAAAATATTCTGCGCAAGTTTAAAGGGGCTGATGTCGACATCTCTTCAGACTTGGAACATTTAACCAAGCTCACTTCTGAAGTCAAAGCCATTAATAACCAAGCAGCCATGCTCCATGGAGAGCGAATTAAAGAAGCTCAGGAACTTCTGCGGGACTACAAAGAAGGGGCCTTTTCAGCTTGGCTTATCGAAACATACGGGAACAGACAAACTCCCTATAATTTCATGCTCTATTACGATTTCTACTCTTCTATCGATGACAGGTTAAAAGAGGTTGTTGATGAAATGCCAAAACAGGTGATCTACTCCCTCTCAAGTCGAAAAATTTCTCAAAAAGAAAAAGAAGACTTTCTTGAAAGTTATAAAGGAGAAACAAAAAAAGAATTACTGACCCTTCTCCGAAATGCATTTCCTTTAGATAAAAATGATCGACGCTCAACCAAACTCGTAGAAAATACCCTTTCTACCTTACGATCTCTTGTTAAAGAGCTTCATGAAACCCCTATACATCCGACAAAGGATCAAAAAATAGAACTGTCCCTCCTAGCTGAACAACTCGGACGTCTTTTTAAAGATGTTTGAATGGACTCTTATTTCTTTCTATACTCCCCTCTATGAACCTCTTGCAATGCGCCTTCGCTCTTCTTGCGAAAAATGGAAAGTCCCCCATTATATTGTCCCTTTGGATAGTGAGGCCACCTGGGAAGAAAATTGCTCTTTAAAATCCCGCTTTGTTTTAGAAACACTGGAAAAATTTAAAAGCCCCCTTCTTTGGGTCGATGCAGATGCCGAACTCATACAGCCCCCTCCTACCCACTTCCCCCATGAATTTGCAACAGTCATTCATGCAGAACTTCCCGAAGATCACCCTTCAAAAGTGGTGTCTTGCGTTATCTATGTCACCCACACTCCACACACCCTTTCTCTCCTTAAAAAATGGATTGAACGGTGTGATGCCTATGGAGGGAAAGAGTGGGATCAAATCTCCCTTAAAGAGGCTCTTCTTGGCGAAAACATTCCCAGTCTCCCTAAAGAATTTAGTATGATTTACGATCGATTAGAAGAAGGAGATGAGCCTATCATTCTTCATTACCAAGCCTCTCGCCTCTATAAAAAAATTATTAATGGTGAAGTGGCTCCGTTTCTAACACTCCTCTCCAAAAGCGAAGAAGATCAAGATAATTTAAAATTAGAATTTTAAATTGTATAAAACGATCCAAATGTCTAACTTCTTGAACAAAAGAAAGTCCATTTTCAGAATAGATTAATTTTGAATCAGGAGAGTCTACCTTAAGATTTTTTTTAAACTCTGGAGAAATGCCCTCTCCAATGATTCCACATAATAAAAAAACGTCCCCTGCTTGAGTGATATCGATAATTTCATTATCAATACAAAGTTTAGCTCTTTTTTTATCATTTATTTGAGAAAGTAAGTTTAAATAGGCAGAGTAAATCATTATGATGATATTATACCATATTTAATTCATCTCCCCAATCCATTTTTTTCAAAGTTTTGTAGGAAGCATTTTTTTTAGATATAACTTTTTCTTTAAGCTCCCCTTCCTCCGTGCAAAGGGTAAAGATCACATGTCCTGTCCGTTTTTGTGGATGACGTACAATCCGATCCCCTAAAGGTTGGTGAGGTTTTTTTGAAAAAATCAGGTAAGCAAATTTTTCATCTTCATGACCAAAAGAAGCCCCCTTGATTTTTCGGTGTTCTTCCGTTCGGGGTAGGCGGACAGAAAAATGACACCATGGCATTGGACAAGCTTTGGAATGGGGACAAGGAGCAACAAGGTGCATTCCAAGATTAAGAAGAGCCTCTCGAATGGCAAGGATGCGCAAAGAACCTTCAGGGGTGCCCGGCTCAATAATCACGATAAGATCTCTCGTTGCAGCCACACATTTAGGAAGAAGAGGGGCGTAGTCTACCTCATTAAAAGAATAGGAAGCTAAAAGAAGATCGCAAGAAGGAAATTCTTTAAGTTTAGTAAAATCTTGGTTGAGATAAGTTACCGTTTCTGTCGAGGGCCCTACCAGTTTAGGATCTTTCTCTATCAAAATCGCTTTTTCAAAAGTAAGGGCATCTAAAGAGGCTCCTTGGCCCGCGCCGAGATCAAGTAACGTACCTATGCTGAGATGACCTAAAAGGTGCCTTAAAACGGCAGTAGTCGCTGGCTTGCGAACGTGATGGTACACAGTGCGATGAGCATCAGAGACAAGCCCCTTTCCTTTTTGATATCTTTCTCTTAAGTCTCGTTGTGCTTTCCTGAGTGAGTCAAAATCCATAATCCCGCTAAAATTAAAGCAATCGCTGCTAAGGTAAAAGGAAGGGTTAAATTAAATTGTAAAAAATATCCGCCACATGCTGCGGAAATGACCATGGTTAAGGATAACACAGACTGGCTTAAACCCAAAATCTTTCCCTGCATTTTTTCAGTTGCTAAATTTGAAATTGCCCCAGTGCAGAGGGGCCAAATCACCCCAGATGCTGCCGTGGCAAGGGCAACAAGGGCGCTAAAGCCGAGCAAACTTGGGAAATAACTAATAAAATGGGTAAAAATAGCAAAGATAAAAAAGGCAACAGCAAGAGCATACCGGGGATTTTTCCATTTATGGAACGCTTTTGCAATCATTCCAGAACCTAAAACCCAACAAAGCCCCATTAAAGCAGCAATATCTCCTATTTCAGATGTCCCAATATGAAATTTTTCTACAGCATAGGCGGGCATAAATTGAAAAAAGATATTCCAAGCAAGCAGATATAAAAAATAGACAAAGTAAAGAGATCTAAGGCCCTTAACTTGAAAAACGTATTTAAAATTGCGTATCCCTTTTAAAAAATCATAAGAAACATGACTTTTTTCTTTAATCGTTTCGGTAAATTTCCAAAAAATAAAGATCGTGTTGAAGAATGCAAGAATTCCCCCGATCCACATTGGAGAAGCAATCGTAAAAAAAGGGATAAAGGTTTGATCTGATAATTTTCCGCCCACAAGAGGACCGAGCACAAAAGTCACCCCAGCAAGAGCTGAGCCATAACTAAAATATTTCACTTTTTGTGCAGGAGAAGCACTTAAATCTGAAAGTGCACTCATACAGATCGATAAATTTCCTGCTCCAATTCCCATAACCATCCGTCCCAAAAACAAAAAGAGGAGATTGTGATAAGCAATACTCCAGGAACAGGTGAAAAAACCAATACAGGTAAGAATCGTAGTTAAAGCAAGGGCCTTTTGCCTTCCCGAATGATCGGCATAATCCCCTAAAATAGGAGAGAAAATAAATTGCATAATGGGATAGATCGCTAAAAACCATCCAAGGAGAATCATTTTGTAAGATAAAAGACTCTCTACCCCAATCAAATTATAAGTCGGATCTAGAAAAAGAGGGGCAAAAATAGGAAAAACAATCGTAGCCCCTAGATTATCAACAGCAAATGTAAAAAAAATAGAGAAAAGGGAGTTTTTTTTTAAACTCATACACCCCAATCAATAGGCGTTTTCCCCCATTTTTTCAAGGACTCATTCGTTTTAGAAAAGTGGCGACATCCAAAAAATCCCGATGATGCGGAATAAGGAGAGGGATGAGGGGCCTTAAGAATAAGATGAGGATGCTCCATAGATTCAAGAAATCGATCGCATTTACTTGCGGCCGATTTTCCCCATAAAAGAAAAACAAGGGGATCTTTTCTTTCTGCAAGTTTTTTAATTACCGCGTCGGTAAATAATTCCCACCCCTTTCCATGGTGAGACATCGGTTCTTTTTCCCTAACGGTCAAAGTCGAGTTTAAGAGAAGGACTCCCTGGTCAGCCCATTTTTCTAAACACCCCTCTGAGGAAGGAGGGATGCCGAGATCCCGCTCCCTTTCTTGATAGATATTTCTTAAAGAAGGGGGGATCTTAATTCCTCCCTTCACACTAAAAGATAACCCATGCGCTTGTCCTCTACCGTGGTAAGGATCCTGTCCCAGAATAACTACTTTAACTTTTTCAAAAGGAGTTTTTTTAAAGGCATAAAAGATCATTTCCTTATCTGGAAACACAGAATGCCCCTCCTGCTCTTCTTGTAATAAAAATTGCTTTAGAGAAGCAATATACCCCTTCTCCATTTCCTCTTTGAGCTGATCTCCCCAACTCTTCTCTATAGACATGCTTGACATTAAGGTCTCCATTTGCAAGAATTTTAGGTCTACCTGTCTTTTTAGGAAAGGGTGAATGCAATGCCTGGGTGTAGCGCAGCTTGGCTAGCGTACTAGCATGGGGTGCTAGGGGTCGGAGGTTCAAATCCTCTCACCCAGATTTTTTCATCCTTTCCTTTTTTTACCTATTCACCTGAGCTTCGAATTTATAGATTTGAGAATCAGTAGCATAGGATAAAAAACAGCCTCGCTTTGCTCGGTGCATCCCTGCGGGCTGTTTTCCTCTATTAAGTTATTGATTGTTAGTTATATAAATTCGAAATTCAGATTGCTTAGATCCGTAATAGAACATAGGATGAAATCTGTGAACAACCTGTTCACAACCCTCTCTTTTGTTGTGTACAACTCTCCTTTTTTTCGTTTATAAAAGAAAGCCGTTGATAACCCCACCTTTATACACACACTGTCAACAAGTTATCAACAAACTCTCCCCATAGACAAAAAGGGGGAGTTATAGACAAATCCACAACACAAGAGGAAGAAGAGAAATTAAGATATATATCTATCTTTTTTGATTGGAAGTTGTGGATTGTTAGTCTATGATATCGGGGAATGGACTTACACATCTCCGATTTATACTCTTTTGATCACTCTTTCCATAAGCCTCTTTTTCTCGAAAATCCTCTATGGAATCCCTTGATTCAATTGCTCAGTTATCTACAATCTTTCCCCTTAGGAAAAATCGAAGGAACCATAAGTTCACAAGCGATCTTGATCAATCCTCATCTCATTTTTATTGGGGAAAATTCTCTAGTTGAGGGGGGAGCTTACATCGAAGGACCTTGCTATATAGGAAAAGAATGTGTCATCCGACATGGAGCATATATTCGAGGGGGAGCTCTTATTGGAGATCGAGCAGTAGTTGGTCATTCAACAGAAATCAAACACTCCATCTTACTTGAAGATGCCAAAGCACCTCATTTTAACTATGTAGGAGACTCTATCATCGGTCAAAGGAGTAATCTTGGGGCTGGAGCTATTACAGCCAACCTAAGGCTTGATAAAGGGCTTGTGAGGGTTTCTGGCTTGGAGACCCCTTTGAGAAAATTGGGAGTACTTATGGGAGATGATGTTCAAGTGGGGTGTAATGTGGTTATGAATCCAGGCACAGTGATTCGAAAAAATACCATCATCCCTCCTTGCCAAGCGATCAAAGGGGTCATATGAGCGAATTACACCGAATACAAACCTTATTTGAAGTAGAGCTTAATAAGGGAATGGATTTTTTAGGTCCCAAGACCCCTCTTTCTCAAGCTTGCGAGTATGCCCTTCAGAGTGGAGGAAAAAGAGTAAGACCTCTGATTGTTATTCTTGTTCAAGAAGCTCTTGGAAAATATTTTTTTCCGGAAGGCGCTCTTTCGGTCGAATTTTTTCATACTGCATCCCTTATAGCTGATGATCTCCCCTGCATGGATAACGATGATCAGAGACGTAATCACCCTTCGTTACACCGAGTTGTTGGAGAAACAACAGCCCTTCTTGCAAGTTATGCCCTCATTTCTTCCGCTTACGAAATGATTGCTAGAGCCTCTTCTTATATCAATGCTGAAGTGGGAATGATTGCTTTAAAATTTGCAGCTGAATGTGCTGGAATTTGTGGGGCAACCGGAGGACAATATTCAGATCTTTTTGAAAAAAGAAGAGATTGGGAAGCCATCAAATGGGTTATTGAGCAAAAAACGATCACTTTATTTGAAGTCGCTTTTGGTTTCGGCTGGCTTTTTGGGGGTGGAGATCCAAGTCGACTCGATGAAGTGAGAAAAGTAGCGTATCACTTTGGAATGGCATTTCAAATTGGAGATGATCTTTCTGATTTTCAACATGATTGTACTCAGGAAAATCCAATGAATGCTGCCATTTGTTTAGGGGAGAAAAAAGCTCTAGAACTTTGTTTAGAAGAAATAAAACGCCTTAAGATAGGGCTTAAGGCGTTAAAGTTAGAAACTAAGGGGTTTGAAGAACTACTTCAGAAACTACAGGCTTTGGCAATTTTAACTCCAAAATCTTCAACTCAATCTCATTTGTAAGTTCTGGATTTTTCTTCAGCTCCTCGCGAGCGGATTCTTTACCTTGGCCCAATCTAGTTTCTCCGTAACTATACCAAGTTCCTTTCTTATCGATGACATTACATTCAACACCTAAATCAATAAGAGTTCCAATTCTTGAAATACCTTCATTGAACATAATATCAAATTCAGCCTCTTTAAAAGGGGGCGCCATTTTGTTTTTTGCAACTTTTACTTTGGCCCGAATGCCTACATCCACATTGTCAGCCCCTTTAATCGTTCCAATACGGCGGATATCTAATCGAAGAGAGGCGTAAAATTTAAGAGCTCTTCCCCCTGTTGTTGTTTCAGGATTACCAAACATGACTCCAATTTTTTCTCTAATTTGATTAATAAAAATCGCACAAGTACCGCTTCGAGCTAGGGTAGATGTCAGTTTTCTAAGGGCTTGCGACATCATTCGGGCTTGAAGACCAACGTGAGTATCTCCGATTTCTCCCTCGAGTTCCGATTTGGGGACAAGGGCCGCCACTGAGTCAATCACGATCACATCAACAGCATTTGAGCGGGCTAACATCTCAGCAATATTCAGAGCTTCTTCTCCTGAGTCAGGTTGAGATATCATAAGATCGTTTAAATTGACTCCGATACGAGATGCATAAGCTGGATCTAAAGCATGTTCAGCATCGATATAAGCGGCAACTCCTCCCGCTTTTTGACAGTTTGCTACAATATGGGTAGCAAGAGTAGATTTACCAGAAGACTCTGGTCCATAAATTTCAATGACCCTACCTCTTGGAACTCCTCCAATACCTAAGGCGATATCAAGGGTAAGTGCCCCTGTTTTTATCACCCCAATTTCAGCACTGGTCCGCTTACTTCCCATGCTCATGATCGCCCCTTCTCCAAACTGCTTTTTAATATGGGCGACAGCAAGTTGAAGTGCTTTTTTCTTTTCCAATTCCTCGTTAGCCACGGTATTCTCCTAAATTTTGTTGAATCTCAAGTATGATAATATATAATGCCGATTATTATGTATCTAGCTGGAGATATTGGCGGCACTAAAACTCACCTTGCCCTCTATGAAGAGGGAGGTAAGCTTGTGCGTGACCAAAAATTTGCAAGTCAGAACTATTCCAACCTCACCTCAATCATTGAAGAATTTCAACCTCAGGGAGTTGAAAAGGGGTGTTTTGGAATCGCGGGCCCCATTAAAAATAATCAGTGTGTAGCGACGAATCTTCCTTGGATTGTAGATGCGCAAAAATTACCTTTTAAAAAGGTGAAATTACTGAATGATTTAGAGGCTAATGCTTACGGCATTTTTGAACTGAAAGAAGATGAGTTTTTTATTCTTAATCAGGGAGACTCTCAGGCTGAAGGAAATAAAGCTTTAATTTCTGCGGGCACAGGACTTGGAGAGGCTGGCCTTTATTTTGATGGAAAGAAACACCATCCCTTTCCTTGCGAAGGAGGCCATTGTGATTTTGCTCCTAGAAATGAACTTGAAATCTCTCTTTTAAAATACCTTCTTAAAAAATTTGGACACGCTTCTTACGAAAGGCTTTTGTCGGGACCCGGACTTTTAAATATTTATGATTTTCTAGTTGAAGTTCAGGGAATGAAAAAAGATTCAGAACGAGATCCTAAATTGATTTCTGAAAAAGCTTTGAAGGGGGATGGAGAGACGTCTTTAAAAGCGCTCCAATTTTTTATTGACCTCTATGGGGCTGAGGCGGGAAATACGGCTTTAAAATTTTTATCCCTTGGAGGAATTTATATCGGAGGGGGGATTGCTCCCAAAATTTTACCTTTGCTTAAAGAGGGGAGCTTTATGCAATCTTTTTGTGCTAAAGGAAGGTTTCAAAAATTAATGGAGGGGATATCCGTTAAAGTCATCCTGAATGACAATACAGCACTACTTGGTGCGATGCACTATGCAAAAAATTATCTTGGAGTGTAACGGGATCGAACCGTTGACCTCAACAATGCCATTGTTGCGCTCTACCAACTGAGCTAACACCCCAAAGGGCAACCTATCTCGTTGACGGACCGAGTTGGTTGATGTATAACTTTAACACGTCGCTATTTTTTATTCAAATCATTGAGGTGTTAAATGAGCTTTTTTCAAAAGGTCCCTTTGTCTCCACCTGATCCTATTTTTGGAATCAATGCAGCCTTTCATGCGGATCCTCGCGAGCGTAAAGTGAATTTAACGATCGGCATTTATCAAGATCAACGGGGAAAAACTAACACCTTAGAATGTATAAAGAAGGTAGAGGAAAAATTTCCTTTATGTGAGGCGAATAAGGGATATTTTGGAATGGGAGGAGATGGTGAATACTGTCTTGAAACAGGTAAGCTTGTTTTTGGTCCTCTATGGGATCCCCAAAGAATTTTTGTAGCAGCAACGGTGGGAGGGACTGGGGCGTTACGGATAGGATTTGAGTTTCTTTCTGGCTTTACATCTAGGCAAGGGTATGTATCCACTCCTACTTGGGTCAATCATATTCCTATCATGGAAAAAGTAGGTTTTACAGTGCATCCCTATCCTTATTTTAAGGAAAATGGGGTTGATTTTTCTAGCATGTTGGCTACCCTTGAAAAGGGGGTTGAAGGCAGTGTCGTTCTTTTACATACCTCTTGTCATAATCCGACGGGATGCGATTTAACAAAAGAGCAATGGAAAGAGCTTTCCCTCTTGATGAAGTCCAAAAAACTTATTCCCTTTTTTGACTTTGCTTATCAAGGATTTTACTTAAGCAATGATGAGGATGCTTTTCCTGTTCGTCAATTTTATCAAGATGGACATGAAATGTTAGTTGCTACGAGCTACTCTAAGTCAATGGGCCTTTATGGAGAAAGGGTGGGCTCTTTAATGATTGTTTCTGAAAAACTACAGGAAGTGAGTACGACCGTATGTGCACAAATTCGAGTTAACTACTCCAATCCTCCGAGACACGGAGAGCTTCTTGCTAAAATGGTGCTTCAGAATCAAGAATTGAGGGGGATGTGGCTCTTGGAACTAGAGGGAATGAGACAGCGCATCCTTTCGATGAGGCACTTGCTTCATACCAAACTATCTCAGGAAGTTCAGGAGAGGAACTGGGATTTTTTATTGAAACAGAATGGGATGTTTTCTCTCTCTGGTCTTTCTACTGAAGAGGTAGCTAAGATAGTTCATGAGCAAGGAATTTATATGACAAAAGCAGGGAGAATTAATCTCTGCGGTCTTAACGAGGAGAATGTTGATGTGGTTGCCGAGGCTTTCAAAAAAGTCTGCACAAATCATTCTGTTTAGTTGCACACTTCTCTTGCTTTATGGATTACCGAGAAAAGGAACCGAGGGAATTCGTTCTTTCATGATAGAAAGGGTGGCTTCTCGAAGTTCGGCAGCTCCTGCCGTTATTTATCGAGAACCTGCTGCATGGAGCAGTGCTTTATGGATTAACGTAGGCAAACAGCAGGGGGCCGAATTAAATAGTTCAGTCCTTTATGAAGGAGCTTTAATCGGGTTGATTGATAGGGTGGAAGAGAAAAAAAGTCGGGTTCTCCTTTTAACAAGCGAAACCTTGATTCCTTCTGTCCGAGTTCTTCGTGGAGAAGATCAAAAAAGGGTTCTTCTTGAAAAAGTAGAGACATTGAGTCACGTTTTTCGCCTTATGGGGGAGGACGATGGCCCCTTGCATGAGGCTCAACTTCATTTAATCAATAGAGTGGGTAAACATTATTTAGCTAAAGGAGAGCTGCATGGAACGAGCGCTCCTATTTGGCGTTACCGTTCCTCTGTTTTAAAGGGGATTGGATTTAACTATGATTTTCCTGATGAAAAGGGGGCTGCCCGTCATCTTACTACAGGAGTGGCTTATGAGAGTCCGAGTGATGCTGGAATCCCTTTAATTGAAGAAGGAGACCTTCTTGTAACAACGGGATTTGATGGTGTTTTTCCTCCAGATCTTCCCGTGGCCGTAGTTTCTAAAGTCTATCCCTTGCAAGAAGGGGCTCCAAGTTATGACATAGAAGCGGTCCTTCTTGCGGGGAATTTACATGAGATCGAAGAGGTGACTCTTTTATCTCCCTAAATATTCCACAGTCCCTTTGCGTCAGCAGACTCGGTAACATGGGCACGTCCAGCATCGTCAAGTACAATGGAATACCCTTTGCGCTCAATTGGGATTTTTGTGTGTTCTACACGGAGACACGAAAGAATTATTTCTTCAATTTGAGCCATTTTATAAGGATCAGCAAGATACTCATCTTTGATATGTGGAAGGTGAGTTTTTAAAAACCAGTTCCAATATTTATTGATTTTTTCCATTCTTTCGATGTTATGAGCTTCAGTTTGAACTGCAGGAAGGGGGGGCAGTGGATAAGGGTGAAAGTAGCCTTTATTTGTATCAAAATGAGAGGGAATCAGGGAATAGTGGGGAGTTTCTTTTGATGTACCAAGTTTAGCTTGGGTTTTGCATTCGATTAATAAATCTCTCGGTCTTAAGCGGCTCCATTCTGACATAGCCCTATCATTAAGAGAAAGGGAGGGGAGGTAATAATTAACATATTCTGTTGTTTGTTTAAGTAATCTAAAATAGTCAATTTGTTTAATAGACTTTACAAACAACACAGGACATTTGATTGGAAAATCTCGGGAGAAAATCTCGGGATCTTCTTCCGGAAGGAGATCGCGGGAGGTATCCAAGGGGGGCATAATGTTTGCTTTTAATCGATTATTATACTCTTTATGAATAGCAAGGCGGATATTTTCTCCATATGCTCGGTTCATTTCATCGATGAAATCGTAATAATTGGCAGTTGTCATGTCCTGTTTTTTTGAAACAAAGGGATCAAGAACTGTAAGCACTTGTTCTTTTTTTTCTAGGCTATGGGTTGCTTTTTCGATAAGGAGAGTCATTTCGGGCGGTTCAACAATACTCTGCTCTTTCTTGATAGCTTCCCATCGAGCGAGCTCTTCTTTGAGAAGTTGGGTATTTAATTTTTTTGCGAGAAATTCGGCGTCGGGGTAACCAAGGTAGGTTAGTGCAACATGGACGAGCATTTTGGAAGCGGAGTAGGCGCAAGATCCTGTTTTGTTTCCTGGAGCAAATAAAGAAGGGGGGGATAGCTTGGTAGATAAGGAAGGTTCAAGCTCCTTGGGCAAAGATGTTCCTAAAATTTGTTGAGCTACGGTCAGGGCATTTGTTTGGCTATAACTGAGGAGTTTTTCTAAGAGATTTTTTGTGATTTTTTTTGGATCAATGATATATTGAACAAGGGGTGTATGAGGAGAAAGACTATCGTAAATTGCTAAAAATTTTTTGT
The DNA here is from genome assembly GCA_018062315.1 of Simkaniaceae bacterium. GTDB lineage: Bacteria > Chlamydiota > Chlamydiia > Chlamydiales > Simkaniaceae > JAGOSM01. The sequence continues at coordinate 13,818 of JAGOSM010000012.1, forward strand.
AAAATAAGATCCCGGCTACATGCCCATCGGAGTTAACGGGCAGAATAACGAGTTCTCCTCCCTGAATTTTTTCGATAAGAATTTGATAGGTTTCTGGAGAATTAACTTCTTGTATTTTTGAAGCAAAAGAAAAGCTTGTTGCCAACTCGGGAGCGAGTTCGGGGGTCCGAGAGAAAAGCTCTGCCCATCGAGCAAAAAAAAGATTCGGGTACCCTCCTGGTAAAACGACTAAACCTTCAGGAAGTGAAATTTGTCCGGCAAAATTAACCATAGAAGAAATTAATTTAGCTGCAATAAGGGTTTCAGATAGGGGATCAGGTCCAATGAGGCGAGTATAATCAAACAATGCCCTTGTAAAATACCAGGAATAGACGGTATTTGATTGTATAATAAGATTGGAGGTCGTAGCTCCGTTATCTACAAGGTACTTGACCAGTGCTCTGGAATCTAAACGGGGATCGGAAGCCGCGCCTATAAGGGCTCGCCATTGAGGAGTATTGATGGGAGTTCCATGGGCATGAAGAAATTTTACAAGGGCTAATTGGTTTGATCGAACTGCCCTTTGCAAAAAGGCAATCTTATCAATATCAGAGTAGTGCTCATGCAATAACTCAAAGAAATTGAGGAAGCCTTGTTGAGCACAAAATGGACCTAATTGTTTAAACCCTATCCAATGCGCGGTAAATAACATTTTAAGGGGGTCGTTGGTGCTGATAAGATTGATTACCTCTTCGCGATTCAATGGGGTGATCGGAGGAAAGATCTCTGAGCCGAGAAATAGTTGATGTATGGGAGCCTTCGATTCCAGTGAAGGAAGTAGGTTTTTTTCCTTAGGGAGGAAAGAGAGAAGGTAGCATAGCCCGGCAAGAAACGGTTTTTCCCCAAAATGATCTCGTCCATAGAAGGGAATATCTGGTTTTCCATCGAGGATCCAATAACATTCTTCCATCAAATCAGAGGAGATTTTTTGATTTTTACAAAAAAGGAAGAGACCTTCTAAAGCTTGATATAGTCCAAGGAAAGTACGGTTTTTAGAGAAATTTTGTATGGTTTTTAAGGCAAGTTTCACTTTTTCGATATCTAGGTGAGGGAGTGCTGACCATTCAAGGGTGAGATCATTATGGCCATGCATCCTTAAAATCAGTGTTGTACAATACTTTTGATTCTCTGGGTCGAGGGCCTCTACTTGTGCTTTCCAAGTCTCTAAGTCCGAGCTTGATAATAATTGATCTGTAATATTATAAGGGGGTAGAGTAAAAATATTACTAACTAATTCCATGGTTTATAATCCTTTTTAATTATTGTAAACCATGTTTGATTTTATTCGTATTGAAATATAACAGCTGTTTGTTTTTCAAAGCGGTGCAACGCAACGCCTCCTTCAATAGGGGAAAGGGAGGTGCTGAGTAGGTTGGAAGCAAAAATTTGCTCTGCGGGAGAGGATCTCGCATGGGATAGATTATAGGTATCAAAGGAATGGGGCCCCAAATTCAAGACGATGAGAAAATTTCCCCGCTCAAAGGCAATGATGCTATTAGATGTATCGTCATCTTTTACCCATCTAAATACAGTTTTATCTACTAAAGCGGGGGGAGAATGTTGGAGGTTTTTAAAAAATGTAAATAAGGAGGAGTGGGATCCTTCTTGTGCTTCTGACCAAGGTGTCATGGAATAAGCCCCTTCCCATTTTTTTGTTGCTCCAAATTCATTTCCTTGAAAATTTAGGGATCCAGAGAAAGGAAGAAGGGTTTGCAACATAAAGACGAGGCGAAGGGCATTCAATTTTTCCTCATGTTCACCAAACATGCGGCTGTATAAACTGGCATAGTTGGCTTCATCATGGGAGAAGGCGAATAAAAACTTTTCCCGCACAAGAGAGTCTTTTAATGTGGAAATCAGATGTAGATACTGTATTCCTGTTCTCTCTTCAGGAGGATGCCCCATGAAGTCGAGAAGCTGTAAACTTCTACCCATGGACCACTTCATGTCAAAGCCAAATCCCCCTGATTCAACGGGGTGTGTCATGCAATCAGAGGTAGATCCATCTTCTGCAATCAGAATAGCTGAGGGAACCTCTCTGTGAATGACTGTAGTGAGGTCTCTTAAAAATTGATGCCCAGCAGGATCCGATACAAACCTCTCCACATAATCAATCCGAAGTCCATCTAGATGACATTCGCTGAGCCAGTACTTTGCAGCAGAAATTAAAAAGGAGCGGACGTAAGGGTCGCTAATATTCATCTTATAGCCCCCATAGACGTGATCTCCCGTCTCATAGCACATATGGCCTAATCCAAAAGAATCTGTTGCAGTTTGCGAGGCTAAATCCCCTATGACTCCAATTCCTTTGCCATGTAGCCTGTTCACGAAATCTTTGAACCCAGATAATCCTCCATCTAAAAAAATAGAGGGGGCAAAATAACTTAAGGGGTGATATCCCAGTGATCCCTTATCGGGATGCAAAATAATCCCTAAGAGTTGAATGTGAGAATAGCCTTGAGAAAGGCAGTGGCTGATCAGTGAATCCCCTAATTCTTTCCAGCTTTTACACTCATTAAATGTGGTGAGGTGACATTGAAGAAGTCGCATCGGACGAGTGTCTTTATAAAGATGCCGAATGTCCATCCAAGCGCCATCTGAAAAGGAAAAAGAAGAGGGAATTCGAGAGGCAATAAAAAAACCATCGTCTCTGCATTCAACCCCTTCCCTAGAGTAGGGATCGGTTTTACATTCCGTTTTTCCATCTTTGATCACTTCAAAGTGATACACCATCCCTTCTCTCACATCATTCTGCGTCGTTTCAAAGACTCCATGCCCTAAAGACATCATGGAAATAGGGCCCCACCCATGAATGCGAAGGTTGACCCCCTCAGCATAAGGTTCATAAAATCGAAAGACATTCCCATGAGATCCAAAATAGGTATAAAGGTCAGATTTGATATCGCCTCTTCCTGCAAATGGAGCTGCAATTCCAACCAAAGAACGGGCTGAAGTTTGCTCTTGATAAGAACATCGGTTCCAAATTTCCCAGATTTTATCTGTAGCAATAGAAGGATTGTCATAGGCAGTTTTTAAGTCGTTTAAATTGGGAGAAAGGGGATACATAAAATACCTTTATAGTTGTAAAGCCGCTTTACATTCTTCCTTAAGGAGAACGGAATTTTTTGGGGGGTCAAAAACAAAAGAATAGGCGTTAGTTCGAAAAGGGGTCAGCGTATCTTGGTAATGTTCAATGGCATTAAAAATGGGTTGATTAAGACAAGTTCCATATTGATGTAAGAATGCTTGAGAATCAGGTTTGTCTATGAAAAAAAGGGGACGATTAAAGGAGAGGAAATCGTAGCCAATCGATGAGTAATCCCCCAGGTAATAATCGGTTTTTGCAAGGAGGGGGTAGATGGGGGGGAATTCGTGTAGGACGGTGAGATTTTTGTGAATTTCTCCCTGTCCTAAGAGGTAGTAGCATTCTGAAGGGTAATATTTCTCAAGGAGGGGGTGCAGCTTAATGATGAGATGTAAGGACGGGGGGAGAGTTTCGATGAGATGGGTATACATTTTAAAAAAGCTGGTGAGTTTTTCTTCATCATTCCATGTAGGTGCATAGAGAACCGTTTTTTTGGTAGTATGAAAAAGGGTGTCGTAAAAGGGTCGCTGTTCTTGATAAAATTGATACCGCAGATTACCCATAGAAATGAGAGTCAGAGGAAGGGAAGATAGTCGCTCTCTCATCTGCTCTCCATAAATTAACACATGGGTTTGGTGTTTGAAAATCTCTATTCCCTTATCTGAATTTCCATGGGGTGTAAATAGAAATTTCATCTTTTTCCCTTTTATTTCATAAAGAAGATGGCCAAGCTCCTCAGATGTAAAGCGGGATGTTGTGATGAGAACGTCGTATTGATCTGCTAAAAAAGAGAGGTAATCTTCTTCAATGAGGAGGGTTTTAATTTGAGGATAATAGGTTTTTGCTAACTGATAGGATAAGGGATGATCGGTGATCAGAGGAAGATTGAGGTAGTAACATAAAGGAGCTAGGTGATCTAAAAGATGAAAATGGGCTCCATCACAAATCGCAGCTCCTTTCATATTCTGAGATTATCGAGGTGGTGGATAATTTTTTCTCTGAATTTCCCTTTTAAAGTGGTGGGATCTACTTTGGTAAAGGTATAATTGTACACTTCTTCTCGAGTGGAGTGTAGGTCTGATTGATCGTTGGATAAAGAGGTGGGCATTTCTTCTCCGCATCGATGGAGATAGAGCCCTTTATCTCGATCTGACCTTTCTTGGGGATTAAAAAAGAACATGGGCCTATTAAAAACGAGATAATCATAACCTATGGAGGACATATCTCCTAGATAAGCTTGAGCCCTTTCAAGAAGGGGATAAATAGGGGCATAGGTGGATATAAAATAAAAGTCTTCATATTCTCCAATATATTGTTCCACAAGGTGGGGCGAGTAAAGAAGAGTATGAGGGTGGAGTTTAACCAAAAGGCGTGAGCCCACTTTTTGTAAAGTAGGAAGAGCCGATTTTAAAGAGCTAGATCCCTCGTTATCATCCCAGGTTGGGGCATAAAGTAAGTCGCGGCTATCTGAAAGAGTGCGGCTCATCCATTTATCATAAAAAGGCTTCAGCTTGAGATAGTGGTGATACCTGTAATTGCCAACAACGAGATAGTCGGGAATGCGTCCATTTTTTTCCTTAATGAAGTCAATCATCTTTTGCCCATACACTAAGATGAGCCTTTCTTGATCGATTGTTTCCATAACAGGGCTGAGATGTCCTTTATCTGAATTGCCATGAGGACACCATATGGAGAGCAATTTTTTTTGATGCACTTCTTCAGAGACAAGAACGATGCGGTCGAAAAGATGCCTTGGCAAACAAGAAATCACCACATCAAAGTGTTGAACAAGTTCATTTGATAGTTCGAGCGGACTCATTTCATAGACAACAAGATCGGGATAAAAGGTGACTGCAGCTGTAAAAACAGAACGATCTGTGACGATAAGGGGGATGTGTAAAAAATGACAAAGTGGAGCCAGGTGATCGAGGTGATTGAGTCCATCGCCAAAAATAAGAGCGACGATTTTCATTGTAAAGCCTCCAAAAGCTCTTTTTTAAGTGTTGAAGGATCGACCTTCTTAAAAGTGTACTCATACACTGCTTGACGAATCTCTCGCAAGTCTTCTTGTGTGTTTGAAAAAGAGGTAGGCATTTCTTCCCCGCAGCGATAGAGGTAGAGGCCTAGATCATGATCCGACCGCTGATTTGTGTTAAAAAAGAACATGGGGCGATTAAAAGAGAGATAATCATATCCGATGGAGGACATGTCTCCGATGTAGAGTTTAGCCCTTTCTAAGAGGGGATAGATGGGTGCATGGGCTGGCAAGAAAGAGAGTTTCGGGTATTCGGTGTTCAGTTGTTCAATGAGATGGGGATGTTGCAAAAGTGTGTTGGGGTGAAGTTTAATGAAAAGAGAGTCTGCGATTTCTTTAAAGCAAGGAAGAGCCGAGATCAGGGAAGAAGAGTTTTCGGAATCATTCCAAGTGGGGGCATAGAACATCGTTTTTTCTTTAGGAAGAAGAGAGGATAGCCATGAGTCGTAGAACGATTGAAATTGAAGGTAATAAGGGTATCTGTAGTTTCCAACAAAAAGATGTTTGGGGACTTTGCCATTTTTTTGCCGAATAAAATCGACCATTTTTTGTCCATAGACAAGAATCAGGGATTCTTCTTCTAGCCCCTCCATGAAAGGGGCTAAATGTCCTTTATCTGAATTGCCGTGAGGGCACCAGATTGAAGTGAGTTTTTTGCCATGGATTGTTTCGGCCACCAAGAAAAGGGGGTCCAGTAATTTTCTTGTAAGACATGAAACTACCCCATCAAAATGCTCAAGTGTTTGGCTTGACATCTCAAAAGGGGTCATTTCATAAACGATGAGCCCGGGGTAATGGGTCTCTGCAGCCTCTTTAATTAAGGGATCTGTAACAAGGAGAGGGATGTCTAAAAAATAAGAGAGGGGGGCTAGGTGGTCAAGATGGTGGAGGGCATGTCCAAAAATAAGCGAGGCAAGTTTCACTCCATTTTTTATAGCAGAAAAGGTATTATCTTGAGGAGATGAGGCTATTAAATCAGTGGTTTTTACGCCATCAGAGGACTCTTCCTTGGAGGCAAAATCCAACCCCCTATGCAGTTTGGGTTTCTGAAATCATGCTGCAACAAACTCAAGTGAGTGTCGTTCTTCCTTACTTTCAAAGATGGATGCATCTTTTTCCAACGATTGAATCTCTTGCAAATGCATCCCGAGAGAGGGTCATTAAAGCGTGGGAAGGATTGGGGTACTATTCAAGAGCAAGGAATTTGCATGAAGGGGCTAAATATGTGATGCAGATGCATCGGGGCGTTCTTCCTAGAGATAGGGAAGCCCTTGCTAAAGTGAAGGGGATAGGTCCTTATACTGTGGGAGCTATTTTGAGTTTTGCCTTCAAAGAGGCGGCAGCTGCTATCGATGGCAATGTGATGCGGGTGATGACTCGATTTTTCCGGATAGAGACAGAAATTGAACGGATAGAAACAAAACGGGAAGTTGAGAAAAAAGTCCTCTCTCTCCTTGGCCCTGAGCCTTGGATCACGATGGAGGGGCTGATTGAACTCGGGGCTTTAATATGTAAGAAAAAGCCCCTTTGCGAAGAATGTCCTCTCAGTCAGCAGTGTCTTGGCAAAGGATTAGATCTGCCAAGACGCAAAAAAAGAGTTGAGGTGACTTTGATTGCAAAAAATATTGCAGTCATTGAGAGTGAGGGAGCGGTTCTTTTGAGAAAGAGGAAAGAGGGGCTCATGGCAGATCTTTTCGAATTCCCCGAGTTAAGGGAGGTGGATCACCTTTCTCTTGTTCTTAAGGGGGAGCTCCCTCCGGTCGCCCATTCGTATACCCGCTATCGAGCCACCCTTACCCCTACTCGATTTACACTTGAGAAGCAGCCCTTTGTTGAAGATCTAGAGTGGGTTTCCCTTTCTCTGTTGCACCTTTTTCCTTTTTCTTCAGGTCATCGCAGAATTGTTGATATATTGTATAATAAATCCACAAATGAGTAAACTTGCCTGCATGGAAAACTATAAAAAGTATTTGAACTTCACCCTTCCTGTCCTCCTCCTTGCGATGGGGCTTATTTTTTACATGGCTTCTAAGAAAACACGGGCAGAAAAAGATTTTCTGCAAGCCAAGCTTGCTTATTCTAAGGGAGATGACCTTTCTTATTATCTAAAACGGTACCCCGAACTGGTCGGCAAATATGGGGCTGAAATTAAACAGAAAAAAATTGCTGGAGGGAAAAGCATTCTCTCGAGTTTGCAAGATGGGTCAGTGTTTGCTGGCTATGCTAAAACAACAGAACTTGTATCGGCAAAAAAATATAAGCAAGCTCTAGAGGAATCGTTGCTTCTTAAGGATAAAGTGGAGCCTTACCAGACTTTGACAGCATTTAATCTATTTAGAATAGCCTCTCTTTATCGAGAACTCGGTGAAATAGAGAAAGAAAAAGAAATTCTCAGAGAGCTCAAAGACACCGGAAAAGTGTCTTTGCTCCCTCATGTGAAGGATCAAGAAGTTTCGCTTATTGACTACATCAATGAACGATTAGCGATTTAAAACTCTTCCTGACTGTAGATGGATAGCCATTCCCCCCATGAGCCCCAAGGTGAAAAAAATGAGAGGGGCTAGGAAAAAGGAAACGAGGACTCCAGCTGCAGCAAGGACGATTTGGGTTGCATTCTCTTGCTTAAATATAAAAGTAAAGACCCCTTTCGAGGCGCCGTCTACTTTGTCAGGGAACCAAATGCCAAGGACTGCACCAATCCCAGCAAGGTATACGCTCCACATCATTGAAAAGAACACGGGGGAAAACAGTGTAGCTAGAACGAAATACACAAAGAAAAAGATTTCAAATCGATGCTTTTTCCCAAAATTTTCAATCTCGCTTACTGATATTCCTTCGGATTTGTTATTTGAACCTGGTTGCTCCGCCATACCTACCTTCCACTTTATTGCTCTATAAGATGGTTATTAAAAGAAAAAATCATTTTTGGCAATAGACATTTGTTTTGAGATTATTTTCTACTCGGTATACAATTTTGTCCTCATACTATGAAAATACGCATCTATTTTCTTATTGCGATTTTTTGGGTTTTTTTTGGGATAAGTCAGCTTATCTGGAAGAGAGCGCCCTTAATTTCAGAGGAAAATCTCTTCCAAAAGGGAGAAGAAAAAAAAACACATGCCGATTTTTCATTTCTCTCCCAGCACACCTCATTTCCCTTTCCGGACATTGATAAAACGATTCTTCCCCTTGCCTTTAATACAAGACCTGATGCCTCCTATCCTCCTGAAGTGCTCATTCAGGTAGAGAATAGTTTCCTTTCGATCTCGAGTGGGCAAAAAGTGTATTTGAGCTTTGAAAATGGAATTTCCCTTTCCCCTTTCCCCACCTCCCTTTCTCTTAAGAACGAGGTGAAAGAGGATGGCTCTATTGAAATGGAAGTGGGGGTGAAAGTGCTTGAGAGTGAAAAGAAAAATTCTTTTCGCTTTGAGGATTTAAAAAGAGATGTCACAATAGCCGAGGCAATCTCTCTTAAAGAGGGGGATATTTTAGGGCCAGATTGTTTGCTTGAGTTGTATGGTGGGAGAGAATACCAAAAGAAAAAGGGAAAGATGAGACTTAAGAGCCTTGAGGGGCATCTTCTTTTTATTCAGCAGGGAGATCTTTTAAGTTTTAAAGAGGGGAAGTGGGTTTTGGGAAGCCAAAAAAATCTACCCCTTGCACAGGTTTTATCCATCAATCCTTCTGAAGTGCAGTTTAAAGTATGGGATGTGAGTGGCCTGAATTCAGAGTCTTTCAAGGTCAGTTCTCAGAAATCAGCGCCCCCCTTACCTCAGCCTGCTACCCTTTTTACGAAATTAAAAAGAAAAACGGCAACCAAAGTTTCCTGCCGTTTAGGGCAAAAAACGGTGATTTTAAAAAAAGGGGATTGGCTTATTCGAACAAAAAGCGGATGGCGTCCTCTGACTACTGCAAAAGAGATTTCAGATTGCATTCATTATAAGCTTCAGGGGGAGTTATTTATTTGTGATGGGATTGAGAAAAATCAATTCACAGGGACCTTTTTTAATGAAGTGAGGACAGTAAGTCAGAAAATTCGATTGCCTTTTGGGGAAGGGAAGAAAAAATGAAATGGATTTTATGCCCTTTGTTTTTTTTATGTTTCAATGGGGGCTATGCTCAGACCATTGAAGAAAAAATGAGTGAAGTTAAGGCGCATGGGAATGAGGGATCCTCTTTTAGTCGACTCGGCCTTGTCAATGAAGATCTCAAAAAAATGAGGCGGGAACTTGCCCTTTGTTATACGAAAGTAGCCTCTGCAGACCCAGGAACACACGAAGCTCTTTTAAAGGAAATTAATGGGTTAAAACAAGCGATTGGGGCACTTGAGGAAGATTGGAAGCGCTCTTCTATAGACGAGGCTAAAAAAGAAGATGAAGGATATGCCCTTTGGGATCAGGAAGAAACTCTTCTCTCTCAGCTTGTAATGGAGTATGGATCGTCAGATTACCTCTATATTATTCCTCCAGAAATTTCAGCGATGAAGATTCACATGCACTCGTCTATTCCCATTCCGCGGGAATCATGGAGTGATCTTCTTGAGGCGATTTTAACTCATAATGGAGTCGGTTATAAACAGATTAACCCCTATTGCCGCCAGCTCTATCTTCTCAAGCAAGATTTGATTGGAGCCCAGGATATTGTAGCTGATATCGACCATCTGAAGGCCCTTCCAAACCATACTCGGGTTATTTTTATTTTCTCCCCAGATCCAGATAAAAGTAAGGGAGTGGCTCAGTTTTTTGATCGATTTCGAGATCCTAAAGGGTCGACGATCTATCAGGTGGGATCTAAGATTACCATTGTAGCTCCTAAAGAAGAGGTAATGAAGCTTCTTAAATTATACGATTCTGTATGGGAGGAGGGAGATGAAAAGGTTTCGAGGGTTTTCTCTCTCACTAAGATATCTCCTTTAGAAATGCAGAAAATTTTGGTCGCTTTTTTTGGTGATGGAAAGAAACGGATGAGTATTGCAAGGGGACAAGAGGAAGATCTAACCTTTCTTCCTTTGACTCAAGAGGGATCGATCGTTGTTGTTGGCATTAAAGATCTTGTCGAGAAGGCGAGTAACATTATTCTGACAACAGAAGAACAGATCAGAGATCCAACTGAAATGGTGGTCTATTGGTATACCCTTCGGCATAGCGATCCTATTGAAGTGTGTGATGCCCTCGAAAAAGTTTATCTTTCTTTGACAAATGCAAAAATTGATGCGGTTGAAAGTGGAGAGCCTCGTACCGAAGTTAAGGTTGAAAATAACCCTCAAACTTTTGGAATCCCTGGGCAGCCCATTGTTGTAAATCCCCCTGTTATTCAGCCTGGAACAGTTAAATCTCAAAAGCAAGTGTCTAAAACACAGAATTTTGTTCCTTATAGTAAAACGGGTTCGGTGATGATGGTGGTTCGCAAAGATACTCTGCCAAAGCTGAAAGAGCTCATTCGGATTATTGATGTGCCTAAAAAAATGGTGCGGATTGAAGTTCTTCTTTTTGAAAAGAAAATCACCAACCAAAATAATTTTGGATTAAATGTCCTTAAAATGGGCTCTGCAGCAGACAAAGTGAGTCAAGCTGGAGCTATTTATGATGAGCCTTTTACGAAAGGTATTTTTAAATTTTTCATTTCTCGTCCCAGCCTCAAGCATTTTCCTGCATTTGATCTATCTTATAATTTTTTGATGACCCAAGAGGATGTGCGGATCAATGCATCTCCCTCGATTTTAACTCTTAATCAAACTCCGGGACAAACCTCGATTCAAGAGGAGATTTCTTTAAATAATGGAGCTGCTCCTTTAGATACTTCTGGAGGGGGAATTACCTTTGAGAAATCATTTACGCGTGCTCAATTTGGAATTAATATTGTTGTTACCCCTACCATTCACGAGGCGGATGAGGAGGGGAATCGGTTTGTCTCTTTAGAGACCGACATCACCTTTGATAACATGAAAAAGAGTGAGCACCTCGATCGTCCTGATGTCGATAGGCGGCATATTTCTAACCATGTGCGGATTCTCGATGGGCATACGGTGATTCTCGGGGGGCTTCAAAGAAAAACGGGAGAAGATCACTCTGAAAAAATTCCTTTTTTTGGGGAACTTCCAGGCATTGGTAAGTTTTTTTCAACGACCCGAATGCATGATCAGATGACGGAGATGTTTATTTTTATTACACCTCATGTGATTTTGGAAGAGGAAGATGATTTAAGACGTTTTGATGAAGAGGAATTGATGCGAAGGCCTGGAGATCTCCCCGAATTCGTGGCCCGTATTTTTGAAGCGAAGGCCCGTCACAAAAGACGTCTTTTTACAAACAGTTTAAAATTGCTCTTTGGATCGAGCCATGATTAAAGAAGAGCTTACGGCTTATTCTTTTGTCCCCGACGTGATTCCCTATTCTTTTGCTAAGGAAAGGGGGGTTCTTCCCCTTAAAGATAAAGAGGGGCGGCTTCTTATTGCAACATCTGTCCAAGGAGATATTGAGCTTTTAAATGATCTCTATCTCCTTCTCAAACACAAAGTGGAGGAAATTCATTTCTCTCAAGAGATGATTTCTCAGGCCATTGAGACCCATTATGAAAATGGAAGTGCAAAGACCCTTTTATCCGAGATGCAAGAGGATGAGGGAGAAGAGGTTGTCGAAGAGGGGTATGAGTTATTTGATAAAACGGAGGAATCTCCTATCATTCGCAGTTTAAATGCGATGATCATTGAAGCTGTCCAACAGGGGGCTTCAGATATTCATTTTGAGCCTGGAGACCAGGGACTTGTCGTGAGATACCGCATTGATGGGGTACTACAAACACGTCATATTCCTTCTAAAGAATATCAAAAGCAGATGATTACTCGAATTAAAGTCATGGCAAAACTAGATATTGCTCAGCAAAGGCTTCCTCAAGATGGGCGCATTAAGCTTTTTCTTTCGAAAAGAGAGATTGATTTGAGGGTGTCAACAGTTCCCATTGTGCATGGAGAGCGTGTTGTGCTCCGTATTCTTGATAGAAATAAAGTGATCCTTGGGCTTGAAGAAATTGGGATGCCCCCCGACCTTTTAACCCATTTCAGGAAGACGATTCACAAGACACAGGGAATTATTCTTGTGACAGGACCTACAGGGAGTGGGAAAACTTCAACGCTGTATAGTGCTCTATCAGAAATTAATAGTTCTGAAGTGAATGTGATGACGATCGAAGATCCTGTTGAATATAAAATGGAAAATATGGCTCAAATGGGGGTTAATCCAAAGATTCATCTCACCTTTGCTAAGGGATTGCGCCATATTTTAAGGCAAGATCCTGATGTCATTATGATTGGAGAAATTCGGGATGTAGAAACAGCTGAAATTGCCATTCAAGCATCCCTTACAGGACACCTTGTTCTTTCAACTCTTCATACAAATAGTGCTCCTGCTGCTGTGACTCGCCTTATCGACATGGGGATAGAGCCTTATCTTATTTCTTCTTCCGTGATTGGAGTGCTTGCTCAAAGGCTTCTTAGAACCCTTTGCTTAGATTGCCGTGAGGCCTATTATCCTACCGATGAAGAAATTGAAGAATTAGGTATCGTAAGAAAAGACCTTAAAAATGGCTCCTTATTCCGAGCTAAAGGGTGTGAGGCTTGTTACCGATCTGGGTATAGGGGAAGGCACGGGATTTATGAATGGATGGAAGTGGATGAAAAAGTTAAGTTGCAGATGTTAAAAAGTGGGGATGCAACGGGCATTGCTTCTGTCGCAAATTACATCTCGTTAAGGGAGAGAGGGGCCTTTCTTGCAATAGAAGGGATCACTTCCACGGCCGAGGTGTTGAGGGTTACAAGATGACTTTATATCAATTTGAGGCATTTTATCCGGATGGGAAAAAGCAAAGGGGAAAAATTGATGCAGAATCTTTTGAAGCGGCTAAGGAAAAGCTTTTAAAGCAGGGAGTTTTACTTACTAAATTAATTCAGTTTCATCCTAAAGGTGGAGAGCTCAAGTTGGCACCAAAAATGCAGCTTGCTCTTACCCGAGATTTAGCTGTCTTATTGAGATCAAGCCTTCCTTTATATGAGAGCCTTCTTGCGATTAAAGAGAAATATAAAGACCTTGCTGCCTATCCATTACTCCTTGAATTATGTGATGGAGTTAAGAAAGGGGAGCAACTTTCGAAAGTGCTTTTAAGGCATCCTAAGTCATTTGATCAAGTGTATATTGCGATGATTAAAGCAGGGGAAGAAACAGGGCAGCTCGAGGAGATTTTCCAGGAACTTGCCCTTTTAACAAGTCGCAGTCAGAAGGTGAAAGGGCAAATGGTTTCGGCCATGATTTATCCCGCATTTCTCCTTTCTTTTTGCTTTTTAGTGATCAGTGCTCTTTTGTTTTTTCTTGTGCCTTCTCTTGCTGAGCTCTATGAAGGCAGAACATTGCATCCTATGACGGCAGCTGTTCTGTCTCTCAGCTTTTTTTTAACAGCCCACTCTGGAAAGATTGCTATTTGCATGGGAATGGTGGGGGTCTTTATCTGTTTTATTGCGAAAAAAACCCCCTTTTTCCGTAAACTTGCCTTGAAACTTCCTCTCATCGGCCGGATGACAACAGAGGCAGTCCTTCTTCGATTCGCTAGGGTTTTTGGAGTGCTTTTGACAAGTGGAGTTCCTTTTTTAGAAGCTTTGCGCCTTTCGAAAGGGGTGATGCATCATGTCGATTTTGAAGAGGTGATAAGGCAGGCTGAGGTGAACATTATTCAAGGGGGGAAACTGACTTATGTTTTAGGAAAGTCCCCGTTGATCCCTCCTTTATTTTCGAGAATGTTATCTGTTGCGGAAGAGGCAGGTCATATGGAGGGAATGTTAAAAAATATTGTAGATATCTATGAGGAAGATCTTGAAAAAAGTGTGCAGCGATTGACTGCTTTACTTCAACCTGTGATGCTGCTGGTTCTAGGGGTGATCGTAGGGGTTGTCATGCTAGCGGTATTATTGCCATTAACAGATGTCAGTTCAATGATGAATTAGAGAGGAAAAATAGAATGAAAAGAAAAAAACGGTCCATGACACTCATGGAAACGATGGTTGTCATTTTTATTATTGGGGTAATTGGAAGTGTGATAGGTTTTAATATGCGGAATTCTCTTGAAGAGAGTAAAGCATTTAAATCAAGAGAAGGGATTTCTCGTCTTTATGAAATTCTTCAAATGGAACTTGCAACAGGGAAAACGACGGTACAGGCGATTGTAGCCACTCCCACAGAAGCGGTAAAAAACTCAGGAATGACAAAAAAAACAGAGCAGCTCTTGAGAGATGGATGGGACCTGCCATATCAATTTACAGCAACAGATCAAGGAACCGATATTCGCATTACCTCAGCAAAATATGAGGAATATTGCCTAGCTAAGGGGAAAAGGAGAGACTACCCATGGGACGACGATATCGCCCCTTAACGATGATTGAATTGATGGTTTGTCTCTGTATTCTGGTGATGATTGGGGGATTTACTGCAATTCAAGGGGGAAAATTCTTAAAAAACCACCTGTTTCGGATGAGCGTTGAGCGGGTAAAAAGCGAGGTAAGGATGATAAAACTCCTTGCCTCTAGTCTAGATGCAGATGTGACTGTCATTTTTCAATACGATGGGAGGAACCTTTCCCTTAAGGTAGAAACCGACGAAAAACTCCCTTATCCTTTTAAATCGTTCTCGATTGAAGCAGACGAGTGTTCTTTTGATCAAAAGGACCTTGAAGAGGTGAGAGCTGTGTATTCTCGCTCCCGCCAGGCTGTGCATGAGGTGAAAATTACCCATGGAACAGATCATTATGAATTTTCTATATAGACATAATAATTATATTTAGAATAAGAGAGAAAAGAAAGGAGGGATTGCATCATGATGTGTGCAGCCGCAATTTCAAGTATCTTTGGCCCCTTGCTCTTTATTTTAGGAGTTTGGAGCTTATTGATTCAAAAAGATTATTATAAAGCCCTAGAAGAGGCAAAAAAATCGACAGCCATTTTGCATATGGGAGGGTTTCTTAACCTTTTAATCGGGTTAACTATCGTTCATGTATGTCCAAATTGGGCTTTAGATCAGACAATTTTTATTACTATTTTAGGATGGGTATTGATTGTTAGAGGTTTATGTGTATTTTTTGCCCCTAAAGCAATCCTTTGGCTTTTTAAATTGAGCTCAGGATGGCATTTAGCGCTCAGCTTTATTGTCATTCTATGGGGACTTATTCTTTGCAGAGTGGCCTTTAGCGCAATGTAATTGAAAGGGGCCTTGAGTCTCTATAACTCAGGCTTGTTTTTTCAGCTCTTTTGAGGTATGGTTATCCCTAAACTAGGGGATCTGTAATGATGAAGAGCTTTTTTGTTTTTCTATTTGTTATTTCTTTTTGTCTTTTTGCTGAGGAAGATCTTTCTCATTTAAGGGTGCGGCTTCCTGAGTGGAGACCTAAACTTGTTGAGCAATATGCCAATGGGGCGCCTAAAGAGGTCCTTTTTTTTGCCGAAGATCAGATGGTAAAAAAGGTAACCTATTTTGCGAATGGACTCAGGTCTGAGGAGACCGATTTAACGACTGTTTCAGAATCAGATCCTGGATTTAAAAAATGGAATAGCCGATTTGTTCCCCATGGAATTTCTGTTTTATTCAATGAAGAGGGGCAACTTCTTTCTCTATCCGAGTATCGGAAAGGTCTTTTAGAGGGGGTATCACAAACCTATTATTCGAGTGGTAAGCCTCAATCCATGGTCCTTTATAAAAATGATTTACGAGAAGGAAAGGCAGAGAGTTATTACGAAAACGGAGACAAAAAGGAAGTCACTTTCTACATAGAAGGGCAAATAGATGGGGAGCAAGCTACTTTTTTTCCTGATGGGGGGCAAGCTGAATCGATTCTCTATAGAAAAGGGGAGAAGCATGGGACTTCTCATAAATGGCATTCAAATGGCATTTTGGCCGAGAAATGTCATTACAGGCATGGGAAAATAGATAGGGAAGGAGCCTCCCCTGCTTTAATGAGATATGATGAGGGACATGTCATTCGAGAAATTCAAGATTTTAGAGCTGGAGTGCAGGTTGGAGCACATATTCAGTATCACTCAAATGAAAGGGAATCCTACCGTGTTTTTTACCAGGATGGGAAAAAGGAAGGAGTTGAGTCTTTTTTCAGTGAAGAGGGAGTTCTCATCGGGGAAGGGAAATATCGGGCCGGGAGTAAGATAGGGAAACATTGGAAAAAGCACCCTAACGGGCAAATGGCTTATGTTGCAGAATACACCGATAAAGGGGTTCTTAAAGGACCTGTCGTTGAATATGCGTCTAATGGGCAAAAAACAGCAGAATATGTCCTTGTTGGAGATCAATTTGAAGGCCCTTACACCGAATGGTATGAAAATGGGCAAGTGAAAATAGAGTATAATTATCTAGCTCATCTTTTTCATGGGGTACAAAAAGAATATCATCCTAATGGTCAGCTTAGATTGACGGTTCATTATTCAGCTGGCATCAAAGATGGGCAGTTTGAAGAATTTTTTGCAGATGGGAAGCCGGCTTATGTCGCATCTTTTGACAAGGGGGCTAGGCATGGAGTCTTTATTGAGTATTATCCTCATGGAGGAAAGAAGCTAGAAAGGCATTATCTACATGATGCCCTTGAAGGGACCCAGCTTGACTGGAGCGAGGATGGGGTGATTGTTCTTAAGGGAGAGTATGCAAATAATCTCAAATCAGGATTATATGAAATAGTGAGCTCAAAAGGAGTTCCTCTTTTTAGTGGAAAATATGAAAAGGATCTTCCTGTAGGATTGCATCAAACTTTTTATGAAAATGGGAACCTTAAAGAAGTGGCGCACTATGCTAACGGAAAAAAAGAGGGGCTTGCAGAGGAATATAGTGCAGGCGGGAAACTGCTTGCCACCGCTTGCTACCATATGGACCTTCCTGAGGGGACTGTCAAACGATGGTTTGAGAATGGAGCCCTCCATTATGAACGTACCTTTGTGCAAGGGGAGCCTGTCGGAGAGCACCGAGAATATTATGCAACAGGGGAAATAGCTCGCATTTTGAATTATAATGGGGAAGGGCAGCTTCATGGTGAGCAAAAGAGCTATTATCAAAATGGATCAGTGCAAACCTTGATTACATATGATGCGGGGGAAATTGATGGAGTTAAAGCGCTGTTTGATCCTGAAGGGACTCTTTTAGAAGAAGGACATTATGTCAGAGGAAGTCTTGAAGGGCGGTTTTTTGAGAGAGATAAGGAAAATCGGGAGATTATTTTTACCTATAAAAATAATAAGAAAAACGGACCTCATCAAGTTTTTGTAAATCAAGGGGGGGATAGAATGTTGATTCTAGAAGCTCATTTTGTGGACAATTTACTTGAGGGAGAGCTTATTGAATATGCTCCATCTGGACACAAGATTAGCCTCACTCACTACAGTGCAGGGAAAAAAGAGGGAGTAGCTGAGCTCTATGGTAATAAGCAGAAGCTGATTGCTCAGTTGCAGTTTAAAGAAGATAAGCGGAATGGTCCTTGTTACAGATATTATCCGAGAGGGAAAATCTTTAAAGAAGTCCTTTTTGTGGATGATGAAAAGGAAGGGGAAGAAAAGACCTATTTTGAAGATGGACGGTTAAATAGTCTTTATACCTATGCTAAGGGTCAATTAGAGGGGAAAAGTGCCCATTGGAATGAACAAGGGACACTTATTTTTGAGGGGACTTATAAAAAAGGGTTACAGCACGGAAAAGTAGTAAAGTATTACGACAATGGAAAACCAAAAATCGAACAACATTTCCTTGATGGGGTTTTAGATGGGGTTAAGCGAGTGTTTGAAGAAAATGGACACATCGCAGAAACTCACTATCAAAAAGGAGAGAGACTCGATTAATCCGAGGGGAACGAAGTGCTCACAATATAGTATAGGGCCATGGCGCTGACAATGCAAACGAGTGCAGCGACAGTGACGACACGGTCGATAGAGCCTTCCTCTTCGTTAAGAGGGAATTGAGGGGCTGCTGCTCCAGAATGGGTTATACGCATCCGATCTCCTTAGGTTGAAAGCAGAGAAAGGATAACATATTTTTTTATTAACGCAATCTTCGAAACTCAGGTTTCTAAAATTCTGTGAGTTTTTGCAGGGTGATTTCTAGGAAATTTCCTTGTGAGTAGTATTTTAAGATGGTTTTCCTATCCTGCCTATTTTGTTTTAAAATAGACTGTGCTTCCGAAGAGGAGGGATCCCCCATAAATGATACAGATCTGAGCTGTACATAGGGGACGGTTTCTCTTGTCTTATAAGACACTTCTTTTAAAATGAGATTTTTTAAATGCAGGTTTTTTTTTCTTTCTAGTACAAGATGTCGTTTATGGTAATTTAGAGAGCTTTTAGGTCCAAAGCCTAACATGATTCCCAATAGCCCTTCGTGTTGATCTAGGGATGCATAAAGAGAGTGGATTTCTTCAATTTTTTTTAAGAGACTTTCTGCACTATAAAAATCATGTAGTTCATTGAGAAATGTTTCTTTGTGTTTATTTATTGAAATTTTTGCATTTTTTTTATTTATTAAATAGATTGAGATAATGTTTTCTTTATAAAATTCTTTACCTATAATATAATGTGGATGTGGAAAAAGGGATTCATATGTTTCCCATCCCCGTTTTATAAATGAAGAGTAGTTCCAGCACATGATATTGTCTAATGGTTCAACCTGAAAGTATCCTGATAGAGAGGTTGCTTTTTCTCCAAATAAGGAATAGCCCCATCCATCTACACCAATCAAATAGCGAAAAAACCACTCTAAATGGATTCGATCCGAGTCTGGGATAAGCAAGAGCTTTTCTTGTATGGACATTTTACATCCATGATCTGGGAAGATGCCGAATGCTGATATGAATGGGAAGAAAAGAAGAAGACATAATTTCAACATTTCTTTCTCTGTGCTCTCTAGTGAGCTTTTGCGAACGGGTGGTAAAAAAAATATTTTCCCCGATACCTCTACAATTCCCGAGGAGAAAACCGGTTCAGATCTTGAAGAGTTTTCTCTATTCCGTAACCGTAACCGCTCCCGTATGCGTAACCGATTTTAAATTTTCTTTTATCGGTTACGCATACGGGAGCGGTTACGGTTACGCATGAATGCATGACTCAATTTCAGGTCTAATGACTAAAGAAATGAAGATAGGTGTCTCCATAAGATCTGCATTCAGAAAGGACAAGACCTGAAAGGGTAATCGGATGATTGGACTCGTAAAGTAAAAGGGCATCAGGCTTAAGTAAAGAAGAGAGATTGTCAATATCTGCTCCGTACGGAGGGTCTACATAGATAATATCAAATGATCCAAGTTTGGGAAGGATTTTTTTTGCATTTTGAGAGATCACTTGAGAGCTTTCTTGAAGTTCCAAGGCTGCAATATTGGCATAAAGAGCTTTCAGCGCTTCTGGGTGATTTTCAACAAAAGTAGCCTTCAGAGCTCCTCTAGAAAGGGCTTCTAGTCCCATAGCTCCACTGCCTGCAAAAAGATCTAGAAAGGTGGCCCCTTCGATTTTATGCTGTAAGATATTAAAAACAGCCTGTCTTAATTTTTCTGAGGTGGGCCTTGTAGATTGTCCTTTCGGGCTTTTGAGAAGCCGATTTTTAAATATTCCACCAGTTAAGCGCATTTTATTTTTTCTTGTCGACAGCGGCTCTTAGTTTGTACTTGGAGAGCATTTTTTTTGCCTCTTCAAGATAAAACTCATTATGTTCTGTAAGATAATGTTGGTAGCAGAGATAGGCTTGATGAATGGCCAGCTGCTTCTGAAGGGGCTTTGTTGAACGAGGAGCTGTTTTTAAGCGGATCTTCTTCTTCATAAAAAGATACCGATCATCAAATTTACCTTGGACAATGAGATCAAAATCTTCCAGCTCATCTGCCATTCCATAAATGACAAAAGGGCGGTCTACATACATTTGAGGCATCGCCGCAGGAGAAGGAAAAAGGGTGATTGATTTTTCTGTAAGGGTAGAAAGATGAATATCTTTAGTAATGATTTGACTCACATGTTTAACGAGGCGACAAAATTTACGGGGAAAGGCTGCATGGGTCTGCGAAGTGATAAATTCCCCTCGATTAAAAGTGCTTAAGAGGTCAAGCATCGATCCGCTGCTATCTTTACTCATACAGGCAGTATGGAGGGTATAACTGTTCTTGTTTGAGTAGATTAAGTGGGATAGCGTATGTTTTCTCTTTTTAATGTCCATTAAAGAAGATCCATCCGTTACCAAGATAATGGTTAACTCTCCTTCAAAAGGGGACATCTCTTCTTGTACCGCCTCAATGATATCGTAAGTATCGGCAGATGAGGAGTAAAATTTATTAAAATCTTGGGAGAAAAGGAATTCCCGAGCTTTACGTACATTGGCCTTTCTCCAAAGCAGAGGCTCAGAAGAGAGTTTATGTTTTTTATTGTCAACAACGTAGATGTTAAATGTATCCCCTTCCTGAAGATAATCTAGAGAATCAAGCACTGCTTTTCGAAAAATTTCATACCGAAATTCTTTGATCGAAGAAGATTTGTCGATCACAAAGACGAAATTTTGCTTCATGTGATGAAGAGTGAGATTGGCTTTGGGATACAGATTGATGTGAAAGAGATATCCTTTCTTATCCGCTCGAGGGGTCACTCCCACATCAACATCAAATTGATCATCAAAAGCGACATTATTTAATTCGTCACTGCTCGGCTGTCTGCTGAGGTTGTATTCTTTAGAGCTATAGTTCTGAAGGAGAGAGTCAATTTGAGCTTGCTCTATTGCAGGGGGTAGGTATTGAAAAAGAGGAGGCAAGGGGGGTTCATGAGATGAAAGGGTAATACGAGAAATATAGGGATAAGCCGCATTGTAAGGAGTGTATTGTTCATTCGGAGGAAGAAAAGGATGTTCCTGTTCTCGTTTTGGAAAGAAAGAGGAGGAAATTGCTGCCGCATGGTCATAGTTAGAGTAAGATTCAAAGGGAAGGGAGGGGGCAGCAAGAATGTCTTGATTTTTGTAGGTAGTCATGGGAGGTGTGTAGGATGCGATTTTTAGATCAAAATCCTCTTTTGCAGGGGTCATATCAGCGGGAGGGGTGTATAGAGGAGATTCAATCGTTACATCATATAAGGGAAGTGGTTGCGGCTCTGAAATTTCAAGAAGAGAATTTTCTTCTCCATGTGTAAATGAGGGATACGAAAGACTTGCTCCTAGTTCAATGGGTTGAATAGAAGGAGTGGCAAGAGACCATTCAGTTACAGGAAGATCCCACGACGATTGAGAAGGAGGAACGAAATGGAAAGGTGTTAAGGAGGTAGAGGAAGATTCATTTTTTTCTAAAGAAACGGAAATAGGGGGCAATGGAGAAGTCGCTATAGCAGGAAAAGAAAAGTGAATGGGAGGTGATTCAGAAGAAGGGTTTTCTTTAATTTGTTCGTGGTGAGAGGGTTCAGATTTTTCTTGAGTGTATTCAACAGGGGATAATTCAGCTCTCCCATACTCAGGAGGAGTAAGGGAGAGAGGGTGTGAGAGAAGTGCAATGGCAAACAGTGATGGGGCCATAGCTCCTTTAGTAGCTGTTCATTTCATTGATGGCATCAATACTCATCATAACTCTATCGTGCAATTCTTTGGGAGTCGCTTTAGACTGATTAATTTCAGTGTAAAGAGCGAGGGCTCCTTGAGAGAGTTCTTCCATTTCTGCCACCTGCCCGTTTGATTTCTTTTCTAGGGCCTCAAGTCGCATCATCTCACTATCGATATATTTCATGTAACAAGAATATAGCGCATCTTTTTCAGGAAGAGAACGGCGCGCTTTGTGATAATCGCGTGCAATGGGGTCATCTGTTGTAGAGAATTCATCTTTAATCCGTTTAAGGAAAAAGAGTTGCTTAGTAATTTTATCTTTAGAAGGAAGCATGGAAGAGCGAATTTCTACATAAGTCAAAGCGGCTTCTAGATGGATGGGCTCTGACTGGATGTTCCTTCTAATTTGCAATTCCTTAAATTGATTGAGGATATTCACAACAGAAGGATTGGTTTCGGTACGCGCTGTTTCATCAATTAAGGTAAATCCAATTTTTGCACTTTCATAAGTTGCTACGCTTCCCATCGTGGTAGGAAGTTGTTTAGAGGTATTCTTGATGAAATTATAGGTCTCAAACGCTTTTTCTGCTTCGCCACTGATCCGATAGGTTTCAGCGAGTTCAAAAAGGGCATGTTTTTTATAGGACCACTTAAGGTCGGGATGGGCACTTTGCTCTTCAATAAGATGAGAGATCAAGCGAAGTTTATAGGGTAAGTTTCCTTGTTTTCCTTGTAGTTCAGCATACTTAAGAAGTTCTGGCTCTAAGGAAATATTGGATTCATTAAAGAGGATGAGGGTCCCTTCTTTTTCTAAAACCCCTTGGTAGAGCAAGAGGGACCGTTCCATTTGAGTCTCCATTTCGGGTGAATCATGTGGAGTATGGGACCAATGTTGGTTCAGGTAGCTGATCACTTTTGTATGGTAATGGTCTGCGAGCCAAAGTTGATTTTCTACTTTGACAGGCTGCCCTCCTAATTGGATGGCTCTAAAGAGATGTTCGGCCCCGAGGTCGACTGTTTCCTTATTTTGTAAATAGCCGTTATAAAGGTGAAGGTGTGTCGTTGCTGTGTCGTAAGCTGTGGGATTTAATTGGATGGCCTGTTCCATGTGGGAGCAGAAAGCATACGCATCTGACTGCAGTTGATGGTGGCAGAGGGCTGCAAGGTAGTGGGCTTCAGCAAGGGCTTCCTGATCTTTTTCTGCAGTCAAGGAAGTGAGGAGGTAGGTGTGAGTGTAGTCGAGCACTTCTTTGTAGTGACTGAGGTCATAGGCTGTTTTAGCCAAGAGGAGCCGGTATTCTCTAAGTTCTTCATGAGTAAAGAGGTTTTCATTATTTAAAGCCCGGTTGAGGTCTTTATAAAAGGCCTCTTTAGAATAGAGGGCAGGCTCATCTTGAAATTTATGTAAGGCAGAGGAAAGGAAAAGTTTCCATGCTGCTTCTGTGTGTGGGCTTTCAGGCCATTGCTTTAGATAACTTTTCAGAGCTGTATGACTTTTGCTCCACTCTCCATTTTCATGAGCAAGAAGGGCGTACTCAAAAAGAAAAGACTCTTGAGCCTCAAATGTGGGATATTTTTGATTGATGAGTTCAAGTTTTTCTTGGGTGATCTCTCTTTGGCCGCTGGTTTTGCACAGCATGGCGTACATAAAAATGGCTTTGGGGACCTCATCGTCACTTGCAAACAGGAGCTCAAATTTTTCAAGAGCTGTTTTAAAGAGAGCGGAGTCGGGAATATTTTGAGCCACTGTCATTTGAATGAGGAGCGCGTTTTTGAGTTGAGGAGAGGGCTCTGTTTGAGAAAAAATATATTTACTTAAAGGGAAGATGGCGTTTTGAGAATCTCCAATGGAAAAATAACTTTTGCCCACAATGTAGTGGAAAGTGGGTAAATAACTTTCTGGAACGTGATTGGAAACTAAATTAAATTCATCGATGATAGAGCGGTATTGTTCAGTTTGGAAGAGAAGGACAAAACGATTAAAGCGGGCTTCGTTGACACGGGGGCCTTTTCCATCTATCACTTTTGAAAAAGTGTGGATAGCATCTTCTGGAGCGAAGGAGGATTGTAATGTAGCTGCTTGGAAAAGAAGATCTTCTCTTTCTCTTAAGTGTTTTTCAGCAAGAACGAGGTAAAGGGATGCTGCAGCTTGGTGATCTCCAAGGATACGGTGAATTTCAGCAAGGGCAAATTCAGAGGCTTCTTGATAAGGGGAATCGAGAAGAGTTTCATAAAAAGGTTTTGCTTGGGCAGCAAGAGAGATTTGTGTTTGAGAAGGGGTTTCTTTAAGGGCTTCTCTAAAGAGGGCTTCAGCAATTAAAAATTGGAGCTCTTGCTTGCGATGGGCAAATTCGGGGCTTGTATTTCCGATAAAGGGGAGCCCTTCTGCAGCAAGTTTTTTATATTCTCCCAGTTCGTAGTAGCAATGGAGTTTATTGATGAGAATTTTATGGTAGATTTCTGGATCTTTAATTTGTGTATAAGCGGCGAAAGCTTCCTGAGCTTTATTCTCTTGAAGATAGAGGTCTCCTAAAATTCCATTGAAGTAGTCAGATAAAGCACTTTCAGGGTATTTTTCGAAAAATTCCTGGATTTGCATTTTAACGATAGCAAAGTCTCCATCCTTCCAGAATTCGGCAATACGGCGAATGAGGAACGCTTCTTCATCAGTTGTCGCTTGGGGGGAGAGAGCTTCTTGTCTATTTGAAAGGGCGAGTTGATCGTTAACCGCTCCGAGAAGAAACGCGTGACAGACGCATCCCGTTAAAAAGGCACCAGCTTTCATATGCTAACCTAGGTGTTATAAGTAGTTATTGGGCATTATACGAACCCTTTTTTATAATTCAAAGAGTTTCTGACTCTTGGTGATAGAAACTAATCAACTCCTCTGCTTTTTGAGGTTGAAATCTTCGAAGATGATCATAAATTTCGAGCCCTTTGGCAAATAAATGTTGTTCAAAGTAAAGAACTCCTAAACGGAAGAGAATTTCTTTATCATTGGGATTTAAATTTAAGATCGTTTCATAGCAGGAACGTTCTTTGAGAGGGTCTTTAATGAGATGATAGCAGTTGGCAAGTTGAGCTTGTACCCAGGGGCTATCTGGGGCAAAGTGATCGATGATAAGAAATTCTTCAATTGCCCTTTTGACAGCATCAACAGAGATGGAGCCGCGGTTAATTTCTGCAAAAGCTAGGTAGGTATTTGCTAAAGATCCATGTACTTCGATGTTTGTGGGATCGTGTTTAAGTAGGCTAAGGTGGTGATCAATAGAGGATCTAAGGAGGTGTTGCTTCATAAAAATGACATCAGATCTATGGAGCCACTCGCTAAATTTCACAAAAAGAACGCGGAAAGAGAGAGGGAGAGAGTCGAAGATGTCGGTATGGGCATCGATGGTTGTGGCAAGGCGAAAGGCTGCGTGAGCTAAAAAGAGGTGGTAATCGTTCGTATTCATGGTGGGAGGAAGTGTGCTAGAGCAGCCGTGCATAAATTTGCGTTCGACACTCTTTAATTGGAGAGGTTTTTTCGTCTGCATATAGAAGAGGAGAACCATGTAAGTGAATGCAGTGAGGACAAAGGATGCAAGGCTAATTCCCATTTCAAGGGATCTAGGGGAGATAATGAGGAAGGTGAAAAATAGGGTCACTTCAAGAGTGAAGAGAAGGATAAAAGCGGCGTGGAAGAGAAAATAAAGGCGAACCACCCGCTTAAAATCGGACAAGCTCCCTAGGCAAAAAGAGTCGATTCCTGATGAATTATCTTTCATAAAAATCAATATTAGGGGTTGGAAAATCCTTTGTCAATCTCTTGTCAAAAAGAA